>CAKKSD010000044.1 GCA_919902995.1 Thermodesulfovibrionia bacterium | reverse complement strand
ACCCTTTTCTACCATTATTTGTAAAAGTTCCTGTAAACTCACCATGTTACATCCTCCTAAGATTTCTGAATTTAGTTTTCAGATTTCTTAGTTTCTGTTTTTATTCTGCCAGGGTAACCCTAACTACTTCTCCCATAGAAGAAACTCCTTCTTTTATTTTTGTGAGACCGCTCATCCTGAGTGTCTTCATACCAAACTTCACTGCCATCCTTTTTATCTCGATAGCAGAGGCCCCTTCCAGAATAGTTTTTTTTATCTCATCCCTCATAGGCATTACCTCATAAATAGCTGTCCTGCCTTTATATCCTGTGTTATTACAAACTTCACAGCCCCTTCCCCTATAACACCTTATCGTTTCTGACTCATCCTTGCTAAAACCGATGTCTGTAAGGGTCTGCGAAGGAATCTTTTCCTCTTCCTTACAGTTCTGACATATCTTCCTTACAAGCCTCTGAGCCATAATCAGGAGGGTAGAAGAAGCCACAAGGAATGGCTCAATCCCCATATTAAGTAATCTATTAATAGTGCTTGGAGCATCATTTGTATGTAATGTAGAAAGGACCAGGTGTCCTGTGAGGGCAGCCTTTACAGCGATCTCTGCTGTCTCGTAATCCCTGATCTCACCAACCATAATTATATCGGGATCCTGTCTGAGAAATGATCTCAGGGCAGTAGCAAAATTAAGACCGATCTCCTCCTTCATCTGGACCTGATTTATACCCATAAAGTTATATTCAATAGGGTCCTCAGCTGTTATTATATTGACTCCAACTGAATTAAGACTATTTAAAGCAGTATAGAGTGTTGTTGTTTTTCCACTTCCTGTTGGTCCTGTGACAAGAATCATGCCGTATGGGGCTGATATGGCCTCCTGAAAGTCCTTCAGTGCTTTAGACTCAAAACCGAGCTTAGTAATATCAAGCATAAAACTACCTTTATCAAGGATTCTGGTAACTATCTTCTGTCCAAACATAGTTGGAAGGATTGAAACCCTGAGGTCAATGTCCCTACCCTTTATTTTTAGCTTTATCCTTCCATCCTGAGGAAGTCTCCTCTCCGCTATATCAAGTTCAGCCATGATCTTCAGTCTCGATATGAGGGCCGCCCTGTGCCTCATAGGAAGCTGCATAATTTCATAGAGAATACCATCTATCCTGTACCTTACCCTGAATACCTTCTCATATGCCTCTATATGAACATCACTCGCACCTTTAGAAATGGCATCAGTAAGAATGAAGTTCACGAGCTTCACAACAGGTGCCTTTTCTATGTCTTTCCTCAGTTCACCGATATCCACCTGTTCTTCTTCCTCCTCTTCCCCAACCGATATTTTAAAAACATCCTTATTAAAGGAATCAATCACGGTCTGGACGGCATCAGTCTGATTATAATATTTATTTATAGCAATCTTCAGGGAAGACTCAGTAGCAATAACAGTCTCTACGTTATATCCTGTCATAAATCTAATATCATCAACTGCAAAAACATTAGAGGGGTCAGCGATGGCTATTGTAACTATCGCCCCTGTCTTCATCACCGGTATTACCTGATATTTCCGGACAACCTCTGAAGGAATAAGCTTGATAACAGAAGGATCTATCTCGTAGTCTAAAAGATTAATTGCAGGAATACCATATTGTTTGCTCAGGAATGAGGTTAATTTTTCCTCATTGATATACCCAAGCCTAATAAGGTTAGAACCCAGGTTACCCCCTTCTTTCTGCTGAACCTCTAAGGCTTTCTTAAGTTGGTCTTCGGTTATCAGCTTGGCAGCTAATAACATTTCCCCAATCCTGCCTGACATTAAGTCCCTCTGCAATAGTTTTTTAGAGCTAAATTATTAAAAGTATATCTTAAATTTTAGTTACCTGTCAAGCCAAAACTCTTTGTTATTTAAAGGTTAATCTCCCTTAAGAAAATGGCCTATAGTAATTAAAAGAACCCCAGAAAGAAAGATTAAGGTTACCTTTAGATCCTTTATCCTATGGGAATGAGGTAAGAGGTCTGCAACTCCTACATATATAAAAGTCCCTGCTGCCAATCCCAAAAACGAAGATAGAAAAGGGGTTATTGAAGCAGGGTTAAAAAATCCTATAGAAAAAAAAGATAGTATAGCCCCGACTGGAGTTGCAACAGCCACAAGAAAAATAAGGAAGAAGATCTTCATCCTCGAATACCCTAATAGGATTAGCAGGGCTCCTGAAGTAAGTCCTTCCGGAAATTCGTGGAGTAAAACCCCGAAGGCTACAATCAAGCCAAGGGATTGAGATACCTGAAAACTCGCAACTATAGCAATCCCATCTATGAAGGAATGTAAAAGAAGTCCTCCCCATGCCAGAAGAGAAACCCTTTTTACCGTACATTCATCATCTGTACAGCGAGAAGGTGTAAATACCTGTTCAAAGAGGTAAAGAAGGATAAATCCGATAATTACAGATAGACCACCCTGATTACCCATCTTTAGAGATTCGGGTATTATCTCAATAAAAGAAAGTGAGACAAGAGTTCCGGATGCAAAGGCAACTAAATAATTCTGGTTGCTATGAGACCAGTCATGCCTGTAGATAACAAGGGTTCCTCCGATGATGGTGGCTATTCCACATAATAAACTAAAGATAATCGGCTCCATTTAAACCATTTTAGCACAAATCCTTTTAAAAATTCTTTTCTTATGTTATTTTATTGTAATGGATGTCATTCCTGCGAAACTTGTCGCAGCAGGCTTTAAGCAGGGAGCAGGAATCCAGTAGATACAGTCTTTCAATGAATGTCATGCTGAACTTGTTTCAGCATCTCATGATCCCGAACTTGATTCAGGACCGAAACAAGTTCGGAATGACAATAATAGGCTTAATAAGTCTGGATTCCTGCCCTATGGGTCGTGACCCACGGGTCATAGACTTACGCGGGAATGACAATCACGAAATAGAATTAGAGATGGCAAATTATAGATTCATAGTAATAGTATTCATAGTCCTTTTGTTAATAAACTTCCACCCTTTTAGCTCCTCTGCTCAAGAAGACCCATATTTTATCAAAGCCAGGGACAGGATGGTCAAATACGATCTTTCGGGAAGGGATATAAAAGATAAAAAGGTTCTCGATGTAATGAGTAAAATACCAAGACATCTCTTTGTTTCAAAAGATATCGAAAAAAAGGCATATTCTGACTATCCCCTTCCTATCGGAGAAGGTCAGACCATATCCCAGCCCTATGTTGTTGCACTTATGACACAATCACTTGGACTTAAAGGCAATGAAAGAGTTCTCGAAATAGGAACCGGGTCTGGATATCAGGCTGCTGTCCTTGCCGAGTTCGTGAAGGAGGTTTATACGATTGAGATAAGGGATAAGCTCACAAAAAATGCAGAGAAGACCTTAAACAGTCTCGGTTATAAGAATGTAAAAGTGAAAACAGGTGATGGATATTTCGGATGGAAAGAATATGCACCCTTTGATGCGATAATGATAACCTGTGCGGTAAACCATATTCCTTCCTCCCTCATTGATCAGCTCAGTGAAGGAGGTCGGCTCATACTCCCCTTAGGAAGCACAACCTATTACCAGACCCTTACGCTTGTTAAAAGTATTAAAGGTAAACTCACTGTCGAACATATTACCGACGTAAGATTTGTTCCTATGACAGGTGAGGCAGAGAAAAAAAGGTAGACCCTTTTACCTCAATCTTTCCCCTGTGCTTATCTTTATAAATTCTTCGATAGGGGACACTGAAATAACCCCATCCCCAGGGCATCCAGTGTATAAGGTAGTCCTAAGGGTTTCTATGATCTCATCAACCTGATCATCTGATACAACAATCTCTAACTTAATATTACTTACGATCCAGTCATTTGTAAAAAAATCCTTATACTCCCCGTGACCCTTAGCCTTTATAACTGTAATGCCTTCTACCCTTATCCCCCTAAGGGCCTTCTCTGTCCTTTCTAAATCAATACTTCTTATAACTGCAACTATTTTCTTCATTGGCTACCTCCCTTTTTTAACTCTCTTCCTTTCCATAGGGCGTATATTGCAGGAATAACAAGCAGTGTGAGGATTGTGGATGTAACCATCCCTCCTACCATAGGAGCAGCTATTTTTTTCATCACTTCGGAACCTGTCCCTGTGCCCCACACTATAGGGAGGAGTCCAGCCATGATTGCAATTACAGTCATCATTTTGGGTCTAACTCTCATGACAGCACCTTCGATAATCGCATCATAGAGGTCAGACATCCCTTTCATCTGTCCTGATGCGACTAACCTGTTATATGCCTGGTCGAGATATATAAGCATAATGACACCTGTCTCCGCAGCAACCCCTGCAAGGGCAATGAACCCTACACCTACTGCTACACTCATATTGTATCCGAGGATATACATAAGCCATATCCCGCCTACGAGTGAGAAAGGAAGTGAAAGCATCACTATAAGTACCTCTGTAATATTCTTAAAATTGAAATAGAGAAGCAAAAATATGATGGCTAATGTCAGCGGTACTATGACTTTAAGTTTTGCATAGGCCCTCTCCATATATTCGTACTGCCCTGACCAGGTAATATAATAACCAGGAGGGAATTTTACCTGTCCTTTAACGGCCTTCTTGGCGCTTTCAACATAACTACCTATATCTATATCCCTGATATCTATAAAGATCCATGCATTAAGCAGGGCGTTCTCTGTTCTTATGGATGGTGCGCCTTTCTTAAAACTTATCTCTGCAACCTGCATGAGTGGTATATGCTCACCCCGCGGTGTCGGGACAAGAACCCTTTCGATCTTCCTGATATCATCCCTGAGCTCCCTTGCATATCTCACATTCACAGGATATCTCTCAAGCCCTTCTACAGTTGCGGTTATATTTTCACCACCAATGGCTGACTGGATCACATCGAGGATATCGCTTACTAACAGACCATATCTTGCTGCCTCTTCCCTCTTTACCCTGATATCTAAATAATAACCTCCCACTACCCTCTCGGCATATACAGAAGCTGTACCGGGAACTTCCTTTATAATATTCTCTATCTCAACTGCAGTTTTCTCTATTACACTTAGGTCCTTCCCAAATACCTTTATACCTACAGGTGTCCTGATACCAGTTGTAAGCATATCGAGTCGGGCCTTTATAGGCATTGTCCAGGCATTAGTAATTCCAGGCATCTTGACAGAGTCATCCAACTTTTTCTTTAACTCTTCCAGTTTCCTTTCGGCCATCCATTGATATTCAGGTTTGAGATTTACTACCGTCTCGAACATCTCCAGAGGCGCAGGGTCTGTTGCTGTCATTGCCCTTCCTGCCTTTCCGATTACAGACTCAACTTCAGGAAAACTTTTTATGATCCTGTCCTGTACCTGGAGGATCTCTGTTGCTTTCGTTATGGACATACCCGGTAGACCAACAGGCATGAATAAAAATGTTCCTTCATTGAGGGTTGGCATAAATTCTGATCCGAGTCTCTTATATGGGAAGACTGTAATAGCAAGAATCATCATAGCGGAAAGGATGACTGTCTTCTTAAATTTCAGCACAAAATGAATCGCAGGTCTGTATATCCATATCAGAAATCTTGCTATCGGATTTTTATGCTCAGGCATTATCCTCCCCCTGATAAAAAGGATCATAAGGACAGGGACGAGGGTAATAGAGAGAAGGGATGATGCAGCCATCGCAAAGGTCTTTGTGAAGGCCAGAGGTTTGAAGAGCCTTCCCTCCTGAGCCTCTAATGTAAAGACAGGCAGGAAAGAGACTGTAATGATTAAAAGAGAGAAGAATAGTGGAGGACCTACTTCCTTTGACGAATCAATTATAATATTGCTATGATGTTTTATCCCACGGTCTTTTTCTATATGCTTATGGGCATTCTCTATCATCACTATGGCAGCATCTATCATCGCACCTATTGCTATCGCTATGCCACCAAGGGACATGATATTCGCATTTATCTTCATGTTGTACATAACTATGAATGAAACAGGGATAGCAACAAGGAGCATAATTATAGCCACCAGTGAGGACCTTAGATGAATAAGGAAGATTACACAGACGAGTGCTACTACAATAACCTCTTCAATCAATTTCTCCTTAAGATTGTTTATTGCCCTGTGGATAAGGTCTGTCCTGTCATAGGCAGGAATGATCTTTACACCGGCTGGGAGCCCGGGTGCTATCTCTTTTATCTTCTTCTTTACGTTCTCGATAACCGTTAGTGCATTCTCCCCGAATCTCATCACGACAATTCCACCTACTGCCTCCCCTTCTCCATCCTTCTCCAATACACCCCTTCTCTCGTCAGGACCAAGTTGAACCTGTGATATATCCTTCACCCTAACGGGTACGCCACGACTATTAACCTTTATCACGATATCTCCTACATCATTCAACGATTTTATATAACCGAGTCCCCTCACCATATATTCTATCTCTGTAAACTCCACAACCCTTCCGCCGACATCTGTATTACTCATCTTTATAGCCTTCATCACATCCATAAGAGAGACGTTATAGGCAACGAGCTTATTAGGGTCTACATTGACCTGGTACTGTTTTACGAAGCCACCTATGGATACTACCTCTGAGACACCAGGCACCTTTGTGAGCTGATACCTCACGAACCAGTCCTGAATAGACCTCAACTGACTCAGGTCATAACCTTTTCCCTCAATGGAATATTGATATGCCCATCCTACACCAGTAGCATCAGGACCGAGCTGTGGGGTTATATTCTTTGGCAGTTTCCCTGCTGCAAAGCTCAGGTATTCAAGGACCCTGCTCCTCGCCCAGTAGAGGTCTGTACCGTCTTCAAAGATTACATAGACAAAAGATACACCGAAGAAGGAAAATCCCCTCACCACTTTGGATTTAGGGACAGAGAGCATGGCTGTTGCGATGGGATATGTAACCTGGTCTTCCACAACTTGCGGTGCCTGACCAGGGATTTCTGTATATATTATTACCTGGACATCACTGAGATCAGGAATGGCATCTAAAGGAATCCTCGATATTGCAAATATTCCCCAGGCAGTAGCAAAAACGGTGAAGAGGATTATTAGAAACCGGTTATTTACTGAGTATTCTATTATTTTATTGATCATAATCTAACTTAATCATTTTAAAATTATCATTTATCATTGCAGATTCTAAATTTACAACTTCTGTTTTTAGCTTGTGAATTTCTTAATGTTGCAAATGTCTTTGTTCGATCTTTTCTTCTGGCCTTTTCTCTATCCCTGACGGTGGTTTCTTTTCTTCGATTGGTGCTTGGGTATGTCCTGCAATGCCTCCTAAGGCTGCCTTCAGGTTGCTCTCAGAATCAATCAGGAAATTGGCAGAGGTAACCACCTTTTCCCCAGAACGAAGCCCTGATAAGACCTCTGCATATCCCTCTGCCCTGGTGCCAACTTTCACCAGCCTCGGCTCGAATCTTCCGTCACCTTTATCCACGATAGCTATCTGTCTTTCACCTGTATCTATAATTGCTGTATCAGGGACTGCAAGGGTCTTTGGCGATACAATAGCATCAATCTCAACATTGGCGTACATTGTGGGCATAAACCTGAAGTTCTGATTCTCTAATTCTATTCTCACCTTCATAGTCCTTGTTGTGGGTTCGTGGTAAGGATAAAGATAAACAACCTTTCCGTAGAAGGTTTTCCCTGGATATGACCCGAAGGTTATCTTTGCAGTCTGACCCAATCTAACGAGATGCATCTCATATTCATATATATCTACCAGAATCCATACAGTAGAGATATCCGCAATCTTATAAAGGCTCTCTCCGGAATTAATAAACATCCCCCGGATGGCTGGTTTCTCTATTACAATCCCCTTTGCAGGAGAGGTTATGGTCATTGTTTTACTCACAATCCCATCCTCTTCGATCTTTTTTATCTGCTCATCTGATATGTCCCAGTATTTCAGTCTCTTCCTCGTAACTGCGATAAGAGATTCTGCCCCTCTTTTTATCTCTTCAAAGGAACTCTCCTTCATCGCCTTCCCTGCCTTTATCGCCTCGAGGTATTCCTGCTGGGTAGAGACAAGCTCAGGGCTGTACATTGTTAATAAAGGCTCTCCTTTATTCACAATCTGGCCTGTTATATTCACAAATAGATTCTCAATCCATCCTCCGATCTTCGTATTCACAAAATAGAGTTTCTTCTCATCGTAATCCACAATTCCTACTGTCCTTATTACCCTCTTTAACGGCCTGTACTCAACCGCCTCACTCCTCACACCAATCTTCTGAACCCTTTCTATCGGTATCCTGAATACCCCCGGCTCTTCGGTAGGAGTTTCTTCACCCTCATAAACAGGGATATAATCCATCCCCATATCATCTTTCTGGGGTTTATCGGATTTTATTCCGGGATTCATCGGGTTACGGTAATAGAGGATTTTTCTTTCTTTTTTAACTTCAAGCTTTTCTGCAGGTTTTTTTATTAACCCTGAGATACCTAAACCTAACAGTGCGCCTATTACAAGAAAGAATATGCCCATTAAAATAAATCTTGTTAAATATCTTTTCTTTTCCATATTATTCCTCAATCTTTAAGTTATTCAACAGCTCCAATATCAAATGTCATTCTGAACTTGTTTCAGAATCTAAAGATAAGATGCCGAAACGAGTTCGGAATGACAGTAAACTAACAGTTATCAATTATCGATTATGTCCTCGCCTACCATTTTTTCAAGCTCTGCCATTCTCACTCTGTAATCTACAAGCACCCTCAGGTGCTCAAGCATTGTCTTTTTCAGACTCCTCTGGTTTTCGAGTAATGTCAGAAAATCAACCTTCCCTGTCTGATAATTTATAAGTGCCGACTCAAAGGAAAGTCTTGTCTGAGGGAGGATTCCCGTTTCATATAGTTCTATAACCCTCTTCGAGGTCTCTATCTTTATATAGGCCTGGCTTATCTCAAAAGATACCTGATTTTTAATACCCTCGAGCCTTGCCTTTGATGAATTGAGATTCGCCTTTGCCTCATTCAGTCTGTAGTCGTATTTCTTCCACCATAAAGGTATATTCAGGCTGACCATAAAATCCCAAGATGAAAACCTCTCCATCTTCATTACCGGAGCAACTCCAAGCATAAAATCGGGGAAGAAATTTCTCTTGGCAAGATCCCTGTCTGCATCCCGTGCCTCTATATTATATTCCATAGCCCTGATCATAGGGTTTCTACCCAGAGCCTTCCAGGAAAGTTCGTTAACTTCTGGTATGGTCATTTTGAAATCCAGTTTCTTCGGATCTGCAAGATAGTCTTTTATAGGACGATTAAGGAGGGTATTGAGCCTTGATTGGAGGATTCTTTTTTCGGACTCCATTGCTATCAGCTCATTAGTGATCATAGAGATTTCTACCTGTGCCTTAATAAGGTCCTGCTGTGGTACAAGGCCTGTCGAATACCTTATCCCCGCTATCTTCTCCATGTTTGATATAATATCCTTTACTTCTCTCATTATTCCTATCGCCCTGCTTATGTAGTAATACTCGAAATATGCCATCTTCACCATCGTGAAGATTTCGTTTTCCTTCTCCCTCAGTTCCTCCCCTGTCATTAACGACTCCTTCTTTGCCATCTTTTCCATAAGACCGAGTTTTCCAGGGAAGGGAAACATCTGTGTTATGGTATACCGTGTTATCTCTGCCTTACTGTTAATCGGAAAGGGGTTTTCTTTCGGTATGTCTTCAAACTCTACCTTTAAGGTCGGGTCATCGAGCATTCCGGCATACCTCGCCTTTGCTTCAAAGGAATTAACCCTCTCCCTGTAAGCCCTGATCTCGGGGTTTTCCTTTCTGGCATATTCGAGAATTCCTTTCAGATCCTCTCCTAAGACTTTCTCTTCAGGAAATGAAAATGTGGGGATTAAAAGAAACACAAAAAATGATACAAGTAACATGAAAAGGGGTAGTTGATTTACTTTCATCATTTCTTATGATAATCGAAGTTAAATTTTACTTTTTTATTTTCTATCTCTGCTGTTATATCAAAACAGTATTTGCCTTTCTGGGAAAGATTTAGTGTATTCATATAACTAAAGTCTTTACCCATTGTTCCCCCAACAAGCTCCTTCTTTTCGACTTTTCCATCAGGTCCTTTAACTGATGCAAAAACCTTTCCACTGGTGATAGTCTTTCCAGAATCAGCATTGATCAGAACTACATCCACCATACTCATAGATGGCGTAACATTTAATACCGCTCTGACACCATCCATAACCTTACCCTCACTCTGTGCTGTTCCGTATGTCATCTGAGCAAAAATTATCGATGTAGCAAAGGATATGAAAATCCCCATTAATATCAGCCCTATCTTTTTCATCGTTTGAACTCCTTTTCTACAGTCTCCTTTATCTTCTTAACAGGATAACCCTTCTTATAAAGTTCGGAAGCCCTCAGGGCCTCCCTCAGACAGATGTCTCACTGGGCTGCATGGTCATCTACATAACAGCTCAGTAGACTTTTGTGTCTGAATACTGGTGATTCCTTACATTGGCAGTAACAATATATGCTGTCCAGAACCCAGGGTATCTCCTTCGCAACCCTGTATGCCTCCCTTATCATGGGATCCCTAAAGATGGATGGTTCAAGGGTTTCCCTTGTTTCACCCTTCCTCAATGATTGGTCTATACCTTTTTTCTGCTTTTCCTGGGAAAATGCAAAATTTAAAGAACCACTCAACATTAACAAAACAAGAATAAAACTAAGAAAAATCTTCATATCTTTCTCCTCTCTTAATATATCGACCTTATCCTGCCTGACCTTTTATCCACTATCACTATATCTATAACAACACCTTTTTCATCTGTTATCTCTGCCTCAAAAAAAGAATCCCTTTCTTTGATTATTCCAACTTTTATATCACTATAAGGTGCAAAAAACCTTAAAAGAACCTCTTTCGCATCTTCAAGTGTACTGACTATACGTTTTGCACCATACCAGCCCCATTTTGAACCCAGACAATATCTGCCGTGCATAGGTTCATGCCTTTCAAAATTTGGACCCATTGGCTGGGAGTAGGAGAGCTTAGTATTTATAAATACGCCAAAGATGATTGACAGACATATTATTAATATCTTTTTCATAATATCGTTAAAAAAGTTAATTTTAGGAGTCCGAAATAGGTATCAAGGATTACCTTTGAATAAATAACCTTAAACCCTAAACTCCGGACTCCTAACTCTGCCTTACCATGCCATCGGGCAAGGGGATCCAGTGTCAGTGTTACCTCTACCCATCATCATTCCAGGGCCCATCATTCCAGAGCCCATCATACCAGAGCCCATCATACCACCGCCCCAGGTTGAGAATCCAGCAGCATCTGCCTTCTCCTGCATCTTTAATTCTATATCCACAATCTCCTTTCGGAGTGTTGATATACGGTTTTTATCAGGAGTTGCTTTATTATACTCGTTCTGGAGTTCAAGCCTCTTTGTAATAAGTTCTTCCCTTAGTGGTAAGGTTTCCTTCCTGAACTTTTTAACAGCCTCAATATCCACAGTTGTACCATAACCTCCGGTTTGAGCGGAGTAGCCCATTCCATAACCACCCCAGGGGCCAATCGCATAGATAGCAGAAGTAAAGATCAGACCTGCTACCAGCACCAGACTTATTATAATGCCTTTCTTCATCTTATTCACCTCCTTTCTTGCCTATCCTTTTTCTTTCTCTAATGAAAGTTTTAAAGGATGATTTATTTGATTTTACGATTTCAGTATATCAGGAGATTGTGAATGTATAACGAAGGATTTATGAAGATATTATGAAGATATTTTATCTAATCTGAAAGATCTTGGATTTAACTTGATTTCACAAACAGGATTAGCTTAAAATTGGCTCTAATTAAAATGAAATATAATAAAAAAATCTCTTTGGTTATTCCTACATTAAATGAGGAAAAGAATCTTCCCATTGTTTTAGAAGAGATACCAGACTATATTGATGAGATTATAATAGTTGACGGCTACTCTAAGGATAACACCGTAGAGATCGCAAAAAAATATAATTGTAGAATATTTTATGATGATGTGGGTAAAGGTTCTTCATTAATCATGGGGGTTGAACAATGTACTGGCGATTATGTCATTATGATGGATGCAGACTGGTCTCACAGGATTGAAGAATTGAGTCTTTTTATAGAAGGTCTTGAAATGGGCTATGATTTTGTTATGGGGTCGAGATTCTTACAGGGAGGTGGTACTGCTGATATGACCCCGATTAGAAGACTGGGCAATAAATTGTTTGTTATTATAGTCAACATGTTCTTTGGAATGAATTATTCAGATCTATGCTATGGTTACAGGGCATTCAGAAGAGATATCTTTAATAAACTGAACCTGAAAAGCAAAGGCTTTGCAATCGAGACAGAGATCTCAATAAAGGCAGCCAAATGTAGGCTTAAGATATTAGAGGTCCCAAGCTTCGAAAAGAAAAGAAAATACGGGAAGGGCAATCTCCAGGGATTCCGGGACGGATTGAGAATTTCAGGTACTATCTTAAAGGAAATTCTTACCAAGTGGACAAAAAATTAAAATTTAACTCCCCCCGACCTTCCTTCTTTTACAATTTTTTCATCCTCTTTCTCTTTTTTCAATCTTAGTAGATTTTACATCTATATTATTCTCACCTCCTACTTCTCAATTCTGACTTTTTACTTATTCGGTTTCAATACTTGTTTTATTAGCCGATGGCTCCCAGACTTGAGCGGCGGTTTCTGTCAAGTCTCAATAAGAGACTTACCGTCTCGCAAGGATTGCCCTAAGGGGCATCTCGACCCGTCCATCCTGAAAAGGTTGACGGGTCGTTAATTTTTTTATCTACCTGCAAACATTCAGCAAATGCTCCTCTCTACGAGTCATAGACAAGCCTCTGCCATTCGCCTTTCGGCTTCCCTTCGATGCTATGAGCATAAAACTGTTGCAACTTGTCCCCTGAAGCTTCTATTCAACATACTCCTTGAAATACTTTAAAAACTCACCGGGTGTGACAATCTTCAGGCTTGAATGGATGCGGATATTTTTACTGATAAAATGTTTTTTGTCCCATGTGACAAGGAAATCAGCTCCTGAGGTCACTGCAGAGGCAAGAATAGGTGCGTCATCCAAATTAATTACTTTTAAATACTTTGAGACGTCCTTCTGGCGGGGGTCATTAATTAACACAGGCGCAAGGAGTTCAATAAATTCCCTGTATTCATTCAACATCTCTGGCAGTTTCTCTTCAATATTCCTGTCCGTTTCAACAATAACCTGCCTTGAGACAATTACTTCTATCAAACCGATTTCAGCAAGCTGCAGCACAGCCCTTGCAGCGCCCTTTGAAGATGCAATGCCGACAATCAATGCGCTTGTGTCTAGAAATACCTTAGGCCTTTGCTTTCGCATATGTCTCTCTGTAGTATCTTTTTCTCTGCTCCTTCAGGTTTTTAAGAAGATTATCAAGGCTCAGCCCCTTTTTCTTCATGGCGCATTCGATTTTTCTTGAAACCACATCTCCAGCAATCTGCCTAGGCACAAGGATAAGTACATCCCCGATTTTTAAGACATTTAGCACATCCTCTTTGCCAATGCCGAGCTCTTTTCTGTATTCGTATGGGATAGTCAGTTGCCCTCTTTCTCTCAGTTTAACAACAGGCATATATAATTCCTCCTTTCTGATTATCTGATATTCATATTATAAGCAAATCCGATATTTATTTCAACCTTTTTATTCTTATACCGTATTTTCCCCATATCATGCTAAAGACCGGTAGGACAGGTGTTCCGCCTGTCCAGAAAGGTGAAATCAAACATGAAAGCTGGGATGTCCTAATATGTTTTTTGGAAAAGATGTATATATTCTTCATTCTTCCCAAAGACTCTTCCTATTAACCAGACGGAATATAAAGGGTAAAGGTAGAACCCTTTCCGTATTCGCTTCTTACCTCTATCCTTCCCCCGTGTGCCTCGACGAGTTCCTTTGCGATTGTTAGGCCTATACCAAGTCCACCCTCTGTAGCCTTATAAAATCTTTCAAAGACAAAGGAAAGGTCTTCTTCTTTTATACCAGTGCCAGTATCCTCCACACTGATTACTACGAAATCCCTGTCAGGATGCATGATGCCTGATTCACGATCCATGATGTCCTTATCCTGCATCTTGTATCCTGCATCTTGCATCGTGCTTTCTGTTACTTTCCTTACCCTTACTTTGACAGCACCTCCCTCTGATGTTGCCTTTAGTGCATTGCTCAGGAGATTTATTATTATCTGGCTAATTTTATCAGGGTCTGCATAAAGAGTAATTTTATCGTCACATTCAAGCTTAAATTTAATACCTTTATCAGCAAATAATTTTTCGAACCTTTCCATTATATTGCCCAGAAAAGGATTTAGAGCAATCATTTCCTTTCTTATCTCCAGGGCACTCGCCTCTGCCTTTGAGAGCTCTTCCATTCCTTCGATTATCTTTTTCAGCCGTCCTGTCTCTTCGTACAAAGACAGAAGCCTTTCCCTGTCAACAGCTATCAGTCCGTCTATCATCCCCTCGAGTTCAGCCTGCATGGCACTGAGGGGTGTCCTGAGTTCATGGGCGATATTAGACCTTAATTTTTTTCTTAGCAACTCCTGTATTTCAAGATTGCCTGCCATTGTATTAAAGGCCTTTGCAAGCTCACTTATTTCATCGCCTTCATGGATAGAGACCCTGCTTCTGATATTCCCTTCGCTTATTGCCCTGGCAGCAGAAGTAAGTTTCTTTATTGGATTCGTGAGTTTCCTCGAAAAGATAAAACTCAGGATGACTGCCAAGCCACCCAATCCAAAGAGCGAGAAAAGCAGAAACCTGCTTGACCTTTTTATAAATATTGCCTCTTTAAGGGGGTCTCTTTTCAAACCTATCAAACGGGTTTCAATGCGGCCTATTTCCTTTCCGCCAAGGAAAAGAGGGTATACTGTAAAGGCGCTCTTCGTGGAAGAATCCTCACTAATAGGAAATCCTGATATGGCAATAACCCTCCTCTTCATAAGGGGAGAAAGCGAACCCACTGCCTTGTCTGTGTTCATAATTTCCTTATTGTTTATATCCAGTACCTTTACCTCATATCCAAGCATCAACGCCCAAATTGTATCTTCACTGAGTGTATCCTCTTTCCATCCTGAATATTTTTCGTAGGACCCTTCTATGGATGCCGTCACCCTGTATATCCTGTCCTCCATCTCCCCTTCAAGATATTCCCTGAAGTCCCTTATTATGAGTTCTCTAAGGAAAAAGGCTGCTGATAGAGAAATAAAAGAGACTGCAAGAAGAAGAACGAGGAATTTAATCCATAGACTCTTAGGCATCTATCTTTCCCGAAAACTTATACCCCACACCGTAAATAGTATTTATTAATATCGGATTTTTGGGATTATCCTCTATCTTCTGCCTGAGATTCTTTATGTGGGCGTCGATGCTTCTTTCATAACCCTCAAATTCATATCCGAGGGCTTTTTCCACAAGCTCCCCCCTGGTAAAGACCTTCCCGGGCGACCCCGCAAGCACTGATATTATTTTGAATTCCGTTGGTGTAAGGATTATTGAAGTTCCTTTCTTTTTAACTTCATAACTTCGACCATCTATGGTTAAAAGTCCCTTATTAAAACTTATGGGTCCGGTAACAGATAAGTCTTTCTTCTTTGCCCTCTTGAGCACAGCCCTTACCCGTGCAACTAACTCCCTCGGACTGAAGGGCTTCACTATATAATCGTCTGCACCAAGGGCAAAACCGGCAACCCTTTCCTCCTCAGAAGATTTTGCGGTGAGCATAATTACAGGGAAATCGCCTATCTCCTTTAGTTCCTGACATACCTCTTCTCCACTCATATCAGGAAGCATAAGGTCGAGGATTACAAGGGAAGGTTGTTCCTTCAACGCCAACTCTAAAGCCTCTTTACCTCTCTCTGCAAGGACTACCCTGAACCCCTCACCCTCGAGGTAAACCTTTACGACCCTTGCAATCTTTCTGTCATCTTCTACAATCAGGATTGGATGTATCATAATCTAATATACCATCTCTCCATTTATAAATCTCATCGTCCTTTCACCCTTAGGGTTATTGAAGAAATCAAATGTATTACCGTATTCAACAACCATTCCGTCTAAGAGAAAAATAACCTTATCTGCTAACCTCTTTGCCTGAAATATATTCTGCGTAACAAGAATTATAGTAGTACCACTCTTTTTCATATCTTTTATAATCTCTTCAATAATTACTACGCTACCTGGATCGAGATTCGATGTGGGCTCATCAAGGAAAAGAACCTCAGGATCTATAACCATAGCCCTTGCTAAAGCTACCCTCTGTGATTCACCTACAGAGAGGGTCAGCGCATTACGGTCTTTCAATTTCCAGAGTCCAACCATTTCAAGTGCCTTCTTTCCCTTCCTTTCTGATTCTTTTCTATTTATACCCCTTACCTTAAGCCCATAAAGAATATTTTTCCATACCGTTGTATTAAAGAGACTTGGTCTGTGAAATACCATAGCCATCCTTCTCCTCAGTTCTATCGAGTTTTTCAGAGACCCTGAATTTAACCCGGAATCGAGATTCTTTAATAAAACCTCTCCATTCGATGGAACATCAAGGAGGTTACAGAGCCTTAAAAGTGTTGTCTTGCCGCTTCCATTAGGGCCGATTAAGGCGTGTATGAGTCCCCTATCAAATGTGAGATTGCATCCCCTCAAAACTGACTGACCATTGTATACCTTCGAAAGATCTTTTATTTCGATAGAGAGGGTTTTCATCTTATTCCTTTCTTCCGTATAGCATGTAGCATACTGTTTATGAGGAAGGAGATGAGTATAAGAATTATCCCGAGTGCAATCGCGACACCGAATTCTCCCTTTGATGTCTCTAAGGCAATTGTGGTCGTCATAACCCTCGTATATCCAGCAATATTCCCCCCGACTATAAGAACTGCACCAACCTCTGCAGTAATTCTTCCAAAACCTGCAATTACAGATGTAACGAGAGAATATCTGGATTCCTGAATAATAGTCCAGGCAATCTGGCTTGAAGTAGCACCTAATGTTCTTGCCGTATCCCTTATTATAGGATCAATAGCTACTACTGTCGAATGGGAAAGGGCTGCTATAATAGGTGTAGCAAGGATTACCTGTGCTATCACCATAGCATAAGGTGTATATATAAGGTCCATAAATCCCAGAGGCCCACTTCTGGATAAGATCAGATATACCGTAAGACCTACAACAACCGGAGGCAATCCCATAAAGGTATTTAAAAGCGTAGCAAGGAAATCTCTTCCGAAGAATTTCTTTAATCCAGTAATTATTCCTAAGGGTAACCCTAAAAAAGTTGCAATAATTACAGCCCCACCAGAAATTATAAGGGATAAGAGGATTATTCCATAGAGCTCCTTATCAAAGGATATGAGAAGCCCAATTGCTTTTAAGAAGCCTGAGAAGATCGTTTCCATTTATCATAAATTATAACATTTTTCCTTTGATTCATAATACTTATCATAATATTTAAATAAGTGGATGCTGAAACAAGTTCAGCATGACAGAGTCAATTGTGATGGGTATTTCAAAGGTTAGTGCCATTCCGAACTTGCTTCGGAATCGCAAGGTTTTAAACTGTGAGTTATTGCATTATTTTGCATTTGGAATGAAAATAGCATTACCCTGTCTATCCTTAAAATCTGCTATCGCCTTCTGCCCCGCCGGTGAAACAATCCAGTCTATGAAGACCTTAGCCTCTCTGTATTTAGTATGTGGATGTTTTGAAGGATTCACAGCCATAATTCCATATTGATTGAAAAGAAGAGGGTCGCCTTCAACAAGGATCTCCATATTAAATCTATTCCTATCCTTTGTTGAAAGCCATGTCCCTCTGTCAGTCAGGGTATATCCACGTTTCTGGTCAGCTACCCTTAAAGTATTCTCCATTCCTTGACCAACCTCTATATACCATCTCTTTTCTCTCGGATCGATCTTTGCCTCTTGCCAGATCTTCAATTCAGTTTTATGAGTACCTGAATTGTCTCCCCTCGACATAAAACTTTTACCGCTTGCTGCAATCTTCCTGAAGGCATTGGGTGCGGTCTTCAACCCTTTAATGCCAGCAGGGTCATCCGATGGTCCTAAAATGATAAAATCGTTATACATAATATTAAATCGCTCAACAAAATATCCTTCTCTCACCATTCTTATTTCATCCTCCTTTGAATGGACAATGACAAGATCTACATCTCCCCTCTTACCGATCTCGAGTGCCTGTCCTGTACCTACAGCAATTATATCAACCTTTATTCCATTCTTCTTCTCAAATTTGGGTAATAAATAATCAAAGAATCCTGAGTTCTGGGTGCTCGTTGTAGAAGCGCACCTGATTCGGATCGCACCGGCATCTAAAGGTTCTATATAAAAAAATAAAACAGAAAGAACAAAGAATAAAGGTATTATTTTACCTATTTTCACAGTGGTATAATTATTCCGATTCCCTTAAGAATTGTCAATCTTGCCGATTGTAGATAACATTATACTGCAGAAAAGATAAATACAAGCTGATATTAAAAGAACCGTTGAAAAGCCAAAGGTAATAGCAATCATAACAGATAAAGATGTAGCCACAACAGATGCAGAGCCGTTAGATGCCCATACCCACGGGATCAATCTTCTATTATAGTGGTCAACAAACTTTATCCCTATTGGAAAGGGGAATCCCATAAAGAATCCCACTGGGGAGAGGAGGAAGAAGGTGATGATGGAACGGATAATGAAATCTGATCCGAGGAAATAAATAAGTAACTTATCGAGGAAGAAATAATAGGCGCTGAGAATAAGAATAATAAATGTCACCCCTGTTTTCAACCTTTTCCTGAGAACTCTTATATCTTTAACCTCTCCCCTCTTTGAAAAATAACTCCCTGTAGCAGTAGAGAGTAAAATAGAAAAGAGGACTAATGAGATAGAGTAGATAGGTTTTCCGAGAAAGAGGATAAATTTCTGTATCATTGCTATCTCTATAAACATAAAACCGAGACCTATTGAAAAAAAATATAGAATAATCTTTAACCTATTGCCTTTTCCCCCTTTCCCGTTTTCTCTTTTTGACCAGAAGAGTGGTAGGAGTATCAGAAGGAAACTGAGCGCTAAAGACTCTAAAAATAGAAGTGGAACAAGATATCCACCTTCCATAAAGGGCTGCCATTTATCCTTCATGCTATGGTAGGTAGGTACTATCTTTTTTATCCTGAAAAAATGGAAGAAGAAGGGTCTGTCATCGGTTGTGGGAGTAATGTCAAAAAGGTAGTCTTCATAAAGTCTTAACCTATTTTCAGGATTAAGGAGTTCCTCGAAGGTCTTATAGTAAAGATCTTCCTTAAAGATATTATATATATTCGTCTCATTTTGCCTAAGCCCTTTAAGATACACAATATCAAACCTCCTCGAACTGGAAAATTCTCTTATACTCTCGATTTCAAGGTTCTCAAAGGGAGTCTTCTTGATAAGTATTGTAATAGTCCCCCAGCTCCTTATTGCTACTATTCTGTCAGAGGGATCCTGAATCCCAATCCTTTTGAAGGCATCCAATGCCAGAGAAACTATCCTGGCCTCCTCCCTTGGAGGTGGCAGAAGGTATCGAGTAATTGAGAGGAAACCATTTTCTTTAAGTCTCTCTATATATTCTTTAAAAGCGTCTGATGTGAAGGTATAGTCTTCCAGAAGGCCGTAGAGTCCTGTTGAGGTTGGTGAGGATGCACCAGGCTTTGAGAGGTCTATAAGGTCGTACAATCTTTCTGTCTTTCTTAAAAATGACCTCCCCTCTTCTGACCATATCTTTACTCCCCTGTGATTATAGATATCCCCTGCGAATTTTCCGAAATTATCCTTTATTAATCCCACAATAAGAGGATTCTTCTCAACAACATCTATAGTAAAATCTGGATTCTGGAGTATTGAGGCTGGAGTCTCTGATCCCTTAAATGCCATAAGTACAGGCAACCCTCCTCCTGGTTCTATGATAAGAACTGAAGTCTGGAGTCTGGATTCTGGAGTCTGGAGTCTTAAATAATAGGGCAAAAAGGAAGGTAGATAACTAATAAATTTTAAGCTGTTTTCATCGTATTCTGTGATGGCATTTAGTCCAGCCCCATCTATTGTTACTCCTAACTGGTGAGGCAGGGGCTTCCTATATTCTAAGGATAATCCCGGTGCATACCTTACAGCAGGACTATCTACAATATCTACCCTTGAGAAGGCATTCCAATTCGTCTTTAAAAGACTTGAATCAGGATAAAGAAGTGCCAATTTTAGGTCTTTATAGGGAGACATAGATATGTTAAGGTAATATATTAAGTTATATGGTTTAAATATAAGTAATATAAACATTATAATAATCCATATCGTCTTTGAAAAAAGAACAATCCTTTCCCTTTTTATGCCGAAAAAGATGGAACCAAGGGCTGCCATTAAAGAAGCACATATTATCACACCTGGTCCTTCAAATAATGAAAATAGAAAGGAGACAGAAAGTGCACCAATTCCTGCCCCTATAAGGTCTGAAAAATAGACTTTATTTATGATATGAGGGAGATGAGAAACAGCAATAGAAATAGTGAGACCGGAAAAGAAGAATGGGATTGATAAAATAAGAGAATAAAGAAATATATAAAAAATCTGTTTCGTATCCCATGCAATCCTTGTAGGATCGAAAGGCACTATTCGACATATCAGAAAAACAATGATTATGGAAAACGAGAATACCATACTCATAATTGAGAGATTTTTATAAGGTTTGTTAAGGAGTGATTTGAATAAGGTAAGAAAGGTACCGCTTGCTCCAAAACCCAGCAGGGCTATACTTATCACAAGGAAGGCAAAATGGTACCAGTAGGCTATCGAGAAGAGCCTTGTAAGGGCTACCTCAAGGATCAGGGTGGCACAGGCAGTAGCGAATACTCCGAGGTATATCACTTAATAATATGGTTACCTGTTATTTACAATAATCCCTAAAAGGGTCTTTTTGACAGAATTGGACAAATTTCCCATATTATACAGACCCCGTTTTTTGTCCATATTACCACAAAATACGGGATAAGACCACATTCAGGATTTTGATTTCATTCATTTTCTTATTTTCAAAGCATT
>CAKKSD010000043.1 GCA_919902995.1 Thermodesulfovibrionia bacterium | reverse complement strand
TCTTAACAGGACAGTTTATGTGCTACAGATACGGACAGTTTACTTGCTCGTTACATAACTTATACAAACTCTTGACATTTACTTGGAACTTGGTTTAGAATTAATCTGTAAGAAGACTTTAAAAAGGAGGTAGTGATGAAATTAAATGTGTTAGTAATTATGTTTCTATGCTTAATGATGATACATTTACTATCATTTCAATCATCCGCTATTATGGAAGGGTTAAGCACAGAAGAACTCACAAGAGCCTCAAACGTAGTTATGCAGGGAGAGGTAGAAGATGTAGAAGTTCAGTGGAGTAAAGACGGTTCGACGATTGTTACAAGGGCCATGATTGTCATTACTGATGTACTCAGAGGTAGCGTTGCTCAGAGAAGGATTATTGTAGAGTATGAGGGTGGAGAAATAGGAGATATAGGCCTTAAGGTATCTGATATGGTACCACTTAATAGAGGAGAAAAGATAATCTTATTCCTTAAATCTGGAAGGAGTAGAATAGATGGGAATGTCTATAATATAGTGGGCAAGTCGCAGGGTAAATATACAATAGGTGATGATGGGATTGCAACTAAAAGCGGATTCTCTATTGCAGCAGGTGAAGAGGTTATCGATAATAATATTCCTGTAGATGAACTAATAGATAAGATAAGGAGGGTAAAATGAGTAGAGAAATAAGTTTATTTAAATATATAGCCCTTATTTTTATCTTTAATTTTTGTTATACATCTGTATTTGCATATGAAACGTGTAAGACCTCAACAGGTACAGACATAAAGTGGAATACCTCTAATATTACATACTATGTTAATTCCTCGGGAGGCCCTTCTAATAGCCTTTCCGCCATCCAGTCATCTATGCAGACATGGACGGATGTGAATACGTCCTCTTTTAATTTCATATACGGTGGCTCCACATCAAGCACAGCCCATGGCACATATGATGGGGTTAACATTGTGACTTTCGGTTCAATGGGATCGACAGGAACATTAGCAGTGAATGCCTATTGGTATTATGTGAGCACAGGGCAGATGATAGACAGTGATATAAAATTCAATACAAACTATTCCTGGGCAACCAGTGGCTCTTCAAGTGCTTATGATGTTCAGAATGTGGGCACACATGAGTTTGGACATTCGCTTTGTTTAAAAGACCTTTACAATTCGGCCGATTCTGAAAAAACAATGTATGGTTATGCATCTTCTGGTGAGACCAAAAAGAGAGACCTACATAGCGATGATATCGCAGGAGTTACATTTTTATATCCTAATGGTGGAGGAGGTGGAGGAAGTATCTCCCACACACAAATCCCACCTTCAAACACAAGTGTGGTACGGGGTGGGACTTTAGGACCATTCTATGGTTCAATTACAAATAGTTACAGTTCCAGCCAAACTGTGTATGTAACTCCGTATCTTTATACCCCTGCCGGAGAGTGGGTTAATATATTTATCAGACCAACTACTATTTCTGCTGGAGGAACACACAGTTCAGGCGCTGCATATATAACAATCTCATCCAATGCCACAACAGGCACATATTATCACGTTGTGATTATTTATGATACCAACTGGAATCAACTTGATGTGGATTCTTTCTCTTTTACTGTTACATCTGCCAGTCAATCGCCTCAGTCTTCTGATGATTCTTTGATGTTAAAACAACTCATGGAAACCCCCGGCGCAAAGGTATTTGAAAATGAAGGATGGAAGATGATAATTGTACCCGAGAAATAAGATAACATATACCTTGAATAGAGATAGAACTTTCTTGAATAAAAGGTAGTGTCAAGAATTTTGTGTAAAACGATTCGGCTGATGGTTGCCATGGCTTACAATTCAAGATAGGGGCACCCGGTTTCGGCCTAAGGAGCAGATTTAGGTAAGGCAAATAGGTTTGAACCATAAGCTTCTTTAAATTTAGCTTGACGAGGGCAGGCGAATAAACGTCCTGCCCTTTTTAATAATCCCCTTATATTGTTTCTTTTCCTCCTCTATAATAATATTCCTTGTTATGTTATAATCCTTCTCGGATTAAAGAGTGTATTGGGAGTGGATGGGGTTCTGGTGTCCCTCCTGGACTTCAAATCCAGTGTATCCCGATAAAATCGGGATTGGTGGGTTCGATTCCCACCCGCTCCCGCCAAGAAACAGTGAATATTGTTGAGTGAATAGTGAATAGTAAACCTTCTGTTAAAAAAGGAATCGCAAAGTATAAAGATGGATCCTTCGAAAGAATCGAAGATGAGATAGCAGTTGAGAAGAGACTCAGGATATTTATAAGGGGAAAAGAGGTTATTAGTTTTCTCTGTAGCCCCACTATGGTGGAGGAACTCGTAGTAGGTTTTGTCATGTCAGAAGGATTCTTAAAGGGTAAGGGTATGTTATGCCCTGAGGAGATACTGATAGAGGAAAATCCTGGACAGAAGGGTGTTTCTGGAGGTAACAATGATATTGAAGCCCATCTTTTTGTAGAGACTGAAATGGTGGACAACCCACCTGCTGTCACCTCGGGATGTGCAAAGGGACTGACCTTCTCCTCAGAAGAGAAGACAGAATATATAGAAGATGATATGGAAATAAAGGCTGGAGATATCATTTATCTTTTTAAAGAATTTCAGACCAGGTCTAATCTCTATAGACTGACAGGTGGAGTTCATAGCGCAGCACTTTCCGATGGAAAAGGTATTATAGTATTCGCCGAAGATATAGGGAGGCATAATGCAGTAGATAAAATCATCGGATTCTGTTTATTAAATAAGATAACGACAAAAGGAAAGATCTTACTCTCCAGTGGTAGACTTTCTTCTGAGATTGCAAGGAAGGCAATCAGGGTATCGATTCCTATCCTTGTGAGCAGAACAGCCCCTACGACTATGGCAGTGGATATTGCTGAAAGTTATAACCTCACCTTAGTTGGTTTCCTGAGGGGGGAGAGATTTTCAATCTACAGTTATCCTAAAAGAATAATAGTTTCGTAACCCAACTGCAATAAAAAAACTTGCCCCTTTTTAAAACCTATGTTATTATATTTTATATGAAAAAGCGCATGTTATTCTTGATTTTACTGCCATTAATTTTTCTAACATCCTGCAAAACTTCTGTCGTAATAAGGGCACAAACAGTCTCAGAAAATGCCTATTACCATTATATAAAAGCCTATAATATGGAACTTTCAGGCGACCGTAAAGGTGCTATGACAGAATATAAGGAGGCACTTTTACATGATCCCGAATCACCATATTTAAAAATCCAGATAGCCAATCTCCTTATAGGGTCTGGTAATATCAATGAGGCCCTAACTATAGCAGAAGAAGTGGTAAAAGAAAGGCCTGACGATATACGTGCCCTTATGGTTCTCGGTGATATATATAGCTCCCAGAAGAGAACTGAAGAAGCCCTGAAGATGTACAGAAGGGTGATTACTATTGATCCGAAGAATCTCGATGCCTATCTTATCATAGGGACAATCTACGCCTCACAGAAGAATTATAACGAAGCTATACAGCACTTTGAGTCGCTTTTAAAGACAAACACTGAACATTTCATGGGTAATTATTATTTAGGTGCTCTCTATTTAGAAATCAAGGAATACGGTAAGTCCTTAGAACATTTTAAGAGAGTTATTGATATAAGGCCTGATTTTGAACCAGCCCATATAAGTTTAGGTTATATTTATGAATTACAAGAGAATTACGATGAGGCTATCAAGGAATACAAAAAGGCTCTCGAAATAAATCCTCACGATAGTGAGGTTCAAGTTCGACTTACCCAGATCTATATTCAGAAGAAATCATTTAGCAATGCCTTGGAAGAACTTGAGCGTATGGCTTTGTTTGATTCAGATAACCTTGATGTCCACTTTAAGATGGCCCTCATTTATGCCGAAAAGAAAGAATATGATAAGGCAATCCAGAAATTAAGATTAATTGCAGAATCAAGACCTAAAGACACAAAGGTTCATTACTACCTCGGTATCATCCTTGAAGAGATCGGTAATCTTGAAGAAGCGATAGAAGAGTACAAAAAAATCATAGCATCAGAACCAGATAATATTAACGCCTTTATTCGTCTTGGCTATTTATACAGTAAACAGGGGAGGGCAGAGGATGCTATCAGAATCTTTGAAGAGTCAGTAAGTTTTGAAAAGACCAAACCTGAACTCTTTCTTTACCTGGGGCTTTCATATCTTCAGATTAAAGACTATATAAAGGCAGAAACTGCCTTTATGAAGGGGTTGGAGATTGATATAAGGAACGACGACCTGCATTTTAATCTCGGGGCAACATACGAAAAGATGGCTCGATTTGATGACATGGTATCTGAACTTAAAAAGGCTATAGAGATTAATCCTCGTCACGCCGATGCCCTTAATTATCTTGGTTATTCCTATGCAGAGAAGGGAATAAACCTCGATGAGGCGATAGACTTGGTAAAGAAGGCACTCGAAATAAAGCCAGAAAACGGGTATTACCTCGACAGTCTGGGGTGGGCGTACTATCAAAAAGGACTTTATAATGAGGCATTAAAGGAACTTAAAAGGGCATCCGAAATTTCAAAGGATGATCCAACAATCCTTGAGCATCTCGGAGATACCTATTTCAGGCTCGGAATGAAAAAAGAGGCCCTCACTGTATGGGAGCAAGCCTTAAAGGTCGATTCAAAAAACGAGAAACTTAAGGAAAAGATAAGTGGAATCGAGAATAAGAATAAAACGGATTCTATACAGCCTACGACTTATAAAGTTAAAGAAGGCGATACCCTCGAAAGTATTTCAGCCCGAAAAGAAATTTATGGAGACCCCTCTAAATGGAGTATCATCTATGAGGCAAACCGTTCACAGATAAGGGATCCGAAAACCCTCTATCCAGGTCAGATACTCAATATCCCAAGGGAAAACTGAGACTCACAGGATTACCCAGAGAAATACCACAGCCAAAATTCCCGATGACGAAAAAAAAGATTTTAATAAAAACTCCAGCAAAGATTAACCTTGGTCTGAGGGTTAAGGAGTTGAGACCGGATGGTTACCACGAGATAGCAACAACAATGCAGATGGTGGGTTTATTCGATGAACTCACTTTTGAAACAATAGAGAAAGGTATAGAGATCGTCACAGAAGGAGAGGTCATTAAGAATGGAGAAGAAAATATTATTTACAAGGCGTACAAGATTCTTAAGAAAGAGACCGAAGATATCGGAGTAAGGATCAGACTCAAGAAAAATATTCCAGTGGCATCAGGACTTGGAGGAGGCAGTAGCGATGGTGCTGCCACACTGGTCGGACTGAATATGTTGTGGGGACTCAACTTCAATAAAAAAAAACTAATGCATTTTGGAAGCAGGCTCGGTTCTGATGTCCCCTTTTTTCTTTTTGGTCCCTCAGCTCATGCAAAGGGTAGAGGCGATATCCTCACTCCTGTTAAACCACTCAATGCATGGGTACTGCTTGTAAAACCCTCCTTCGCTGTGTCTACCTCCTGGGCGTATAATAACTACAATAGGTTAAGAGAAAAAGAACAGGATACTAAATTATTGACAAAAAGAAGAGATAGTATTAAACTTCCACGGTTTAACAAGAGGTTTGGTGAATATATTAACGACCTGGAAAGGGTAACAGGAAGTAAATATCCTGTTATATCCAGTATAAAGAAAGAACTAATAGATTCAGGGGCAGAGATATCTCTTATGTCCGGAAGTGGTTCTACAGTCTTTGGTATCTTCTCAGAAAAGAAGTCAGCAGAAGATGCCTCAAGGAGGTTTAAGGGGTATAAAGTATTTGTAGTGAAGACCCTTAAGGAGTTACCTTATTAGGTAAGTTCTGAGTAAGAAAGGTCTAAAGATAATATTGCTGACTTAATTCGGAGGTCGTCCAATGGTAGGACAGGAGCCTTTGGAGCTCTCGATCGGGGTTCGAGTCCCTGCCTCCGAGCCAAGTAAATTCGGAGTTTAGAGTTCAGAGTTTGGAGTTCTGAAAGAAGTTAAGCAAAATGATTTCTCCTAACTCCGAACTAAAAGCTTTTAAACCGGTAGTTAATGGGGGAGATTATGCCAAGCGGGATGAAATTATTTTCCGGGAATGCCAATAAGAAACTTGCCGTTGAGATCTGCGACTTTCTCAAAGAGCCTCTTGGTGACTCAACGGTGGGTACTTTCAGTGATGGCGAAGTGATGGTACAGATTAATGAAAATGTGAGAGGTATGGATGTATTCGTACTTCAGCCTACAAGTGCCCCTGTTAACCATAATCTAATGGAACTTCTCATAATGATTGATGCTTTAAAGAGGGCGTCAGCCAGAAGGATTACAGCAGTAATCCCCTATTATGGTTATGCGAGACAGGACAGAAAGGTTCAGCCCCGAGTCCCTATTACAGCTAAACTTGTTGCTGACCTTATATCTGCTGCAGGTGCAGACAGGTTGTTGACTGTGGACCTCCACGCAGCCCAGATACAGGGATTTTTCAATATCCCGGTTGATCATCTCTATGCAACACCTGTACTGCTCGATTACCTCAGGAAAAAGGAATCTTCAAAACTTGTTGTTGTTTCTCCTGATGCAGGGGGTGTTGAGAGGGCAAGGGCATTTGCCAAGAGACTCAATACATCTATAGCTATTGTTGATAAAAGGAGAGTCGAAGCAAATGTTGCGGAATCAATGAACATTGTTGGTGATGTAGAAGGGAAAGAGGTGTTACTTCTCGATGATATGATAGATACAGCAGGTACTATAACCCAGGCGGTCTCTGCCCTCAAAAATAAGGGTGCTACGAAGGTATTTGCAGCCTGTACACATGCGGTACTTTCCGGACCTGCAATAAAAAGGCTTAATGAATCTAATTTAAGTGAGGTAATTGTGACAAACACTATATCTTTAGATCACAAGAAGGAGGAATGTAAAAAACTAACCGTCCTCTCTGTCGCACCCCTCCTGGGTGAAGCAGTTAAGAGGATCCATGAGGAGAGTTCTGTGAGCTCACTGTTTGTATAAATTAGGGAGGAAACAATGGAAAAGGTAAACCTTAAGGCAGAACTAAGGGATATTTCAGGAAAAGGGCATTCAAGGAAACTCAGACGTATGGGAAAGATCCCTGCCGTTATGTATAAGGGTGGTAAATCTACACCTCTTATGGTAGACCATAAGGAGATAGTAAAAGTCCTGTCTTCAGAATCAGGTGAACAGGCACTCATAAACATCCAGATCGGAGATGGTTCTGAAAAAATTGCGATTATACGTGACTATCAGCTCGACCCTATAAATGGGGAGATACTCCATGCAGATTTTTTCGAGATTTCTCTGAAAGAGAAGATTCGTATGACTGTACCTGTAATTATAGTAGGGAAAGAGCCTGTAGGGGTTAAACAGAAAGGTGGTATTCTCCAGTATATAACGAGAGAGGTGGATATTGAGGGGCTTCCGACAATGATCCCTGAAAAGTTAGAGGTGGATGCATCAGCCCTTGATGTTGGGGATTCGATCCATGTAAGTGATATAACAGTCGGGAAGGATTTAAGGATTCTTGCCGATGCAGGTGAGGTTATTGTATCTGTTGTTCCACCTATCTCTGAGGGAAAACTTGAGGAGATCCTTACAGCAACAGCCGCTCCTGTAGAAATGAAAGAACCAGAACTCGTAAAGAAACCTAAGGAGACTGAAGAAAAGGTTGAAGAAAAGCCAGAAAAGAAGGCTGAGAAATAGTACCACCATCCCCCTCAGAGAGGCAATGATTGAAGGTAATTGTTGGCTTGGGCAATCCAGGTCGTAGCTATTCAAAGAGCAGACATAACCTCGGTTTCATGGTGATTGATAAACTTGCCTCAGAATGCGGAATAAAACTGAACAGGAAGGGGTTCTATTCTATCTGGAGTAAAGGTCTTATAGTGGGTGAAAAGGTAATTCTGGCAAAACCGCAGACATTTATGAACCTCAGCGGCAAAGCAGTAAGGAGTATCCTTAAAGGCCTCAGGGCAGAGACATCAGACCTCTTAATTATCTCTGATGATATGGATATTGGATTAGGTAAAATCAGGATAAGACATAAGGGTAGTTCAGGCGGTCATAAAGGAATACAATCGGTTATAGATGCAATAGGAACTGATCGTTTTATACGGTTAAGGATAGGGATAGGAAAACCGGAGGATAAGGAAGAGACTGAAAGTTATGTCCTGAGACCTTTCAAAAAAACCGAAATACCTTCAGCTACCGAAGCAGTACATATGGCTGCTGAAGCAACAGTTACGATAATTAAAGACGGTGTAACAGCAGCAATGAATACGTATAACACAAGAAATTCTAAATTCGAAATTTTAATAAATTGCCTTTAACCTGCGGTATAGTAGGCCTTCCTAATGTTGGGAAATCCACAATATTTAATACGCTCACCAATTCTGAGGCACTGATAGCCAAATACCCTTTCTCTACTGTAGAACCGAATATTGGTATTGTTGATGTCCCTGATGCACGCCTTAAAAAATTAGGGGAACTTTTTCATCCAAAAAAACTCACTCCTGCAAAAATTGAGTTTATAGATATTGCAGGTCTTGTCAAAGGCGCAAGCCAGGGTGAAGGTTTGGGAAACAAATTTCTTAGTCATATAAGAGATGTGGATGCCATTATCCATATTGTGAGGTGCTTTAAAGAACCTGATGTTGGTCATATACCCGGAGATATAAACCCTGAAAGGGACATAGAGATAGCTAATACAGAGCTAATCCTTGCCGATATTGAAATAATAGAGAAGAGGTTAGATAAAGTCGACAGGGCATCAAAGACAGGCGATAAAAGGGCTGATTCAGAAATGGGTTTCCTTAGAAAACTTAAGGATCATCTTAACATAGGGAATGTAGCAAGGTCATTAATAATATCTGACAAAGAGAATGAATGGATGAAAGACTATTTTCTTCTGAGTTCAAAACCTGTTCTCTATGTCGCCAACGGAGAAGAGAGTGATTCAAAGAAACTTTCTCCGTGGATCGAGGCGGTATTTAAATTTGCCAGTAAAGAAGGAGCGAAGGCTATACTTATTAGTGGAAAGGCAGAGGCAGAAATAGCCTCATTGTCGGAAGAGGAGCGGATGGATTTTCTGAAGGAACTCAGTATAGAGACCACAAGCCTTGACCGTCTGATCAGGGTGAGCTATGAACTCCTTGGACTTATCACATTCTTCACAGTTGTTGGAGAAGAGGTCAGGGCGTGGAGTATACCTCAGGGAACTACAGCTGAGAAGTCAGCAGGTAAGATACACTCAGACATGGAGAAGGGCTTTATAAAGGCAGAGATCATGAAATACAAAGACCTTATAACACTCGGCTCACCACAGGAAGTTAAACATAGAGGGCTACTCAGTATTGAGGGAAAGGAATATATTATCCAGGACGGAGATATAGCCTTTTTCAGGTTCCACGCATAGTTCCAAAGTGGTTTGTCGCTATGGTGTAGCTGATGTCCTACACGGAAAGAGAAAATTCTTGACATTGTGATTAAAGTATGATATAAATATATCATTTTGGAGGAGAAATGGGGTAAATAACTCCCTGTCCATAGTTCAATCAGCTTGGTTGAAACCAAGAAACTTGCAAGGGTATTGGCCCAGAATTTCCCCTCACTCACTCACTCACTCACTCACTCACTTTTAATCTCTTACAAGAATTTTTCGTAAATAATAAAAGGCATCCTGATATTTCAGGATGCCTTTTATTATTGGACAGAAGAAAAGAAAGAATGAACAAATTGGAGTTAAGTATATGAGGAAATTGAAGTTTTTTATTCTTTTTCTATTGATAATATTTTCTATTTTTGAGACAGGGTGTATAACGGCATCAGACCATGCAATAATAGCAAAGAATTTCATAGAAAAGGAAAGATACGATGCGGGAATTTCAAATGCAAAAAAGGCAATTGCAACAGACAAATCATATGCCCCTGGATGGTACTTGCTCGGAGTAGCTTATTATTATAAAGGTAATTATTAATGAGGCGATACCTGCATTTCAAAAAGTAATTGAACTTAGACCTGAAGGGCCTCAGTTTCAATCGAGTTATGAGTATTTAGGGTGGTCTTATTACTTGCAGGGAAATTATGATGATGCAGTAAGGAACTTTAATGGCGCATTGAGTCTTGATCCAAACGATGAGGTATCCCTTCGTGAAGATGAGGTATCCCTTCGTGGCAGGGGGTGGTCTTACTTTAGAAAAGGAGATTATGCAAAGGCGATAAAGGATTTTACTGAGGCACTGAAATATATTAAGCCTGACAACAGATTTGCCTTGAAAGATGCCCTTGAGGGTAGGAGTAATGCCTATTACAGGAAAGGATATTACGATGGGGCTATATTAGATTTAAACAAGTTATTGGAATTGGATCCAAGGCATGAGGTTTACCTTTTCGGCAGAGGTTGGTCTTACTTTAGAAGAGGAAATTTTGAAGAGGCATTAAAAGATTTTAACAGTTTCTTTGAAAATAGCAAGCAAAACAACAAATCTTTAATGCAGGACGCATTTGAGGGTAAGGCATTTTCTTATCTCGGGCTTGGAGACAGCGAAACTGCTATAAACCTTATAAAGAAGTCAAAGGAGGTTTTGGATTACGACATAAGTCATCTCCTCTCACTTATTTACTATGTAATGGGAGACAAAGAAAAGGCATGGCAGTATAGGGGCGGAAGAGGAATGATTGGAGTGAATATAAGAGATTATACCAGAGGAGAAATTATCGGCGTAGAGGTTGTAGACACATTTTCAGGAGATTCTGCTGAAAAGGCAGGTATTTTAAAGGGAGATGTAATTATTAAATTGAACGACATGGACATTAAAGGAACCGTAGAGTTTTCTAAAAAGATAGCTGTATTAATTCCTGGCACAACCGCCAAGATAAAATTATTAAGAGAAGGGTTTGTGAAAGATTTAACGGTTAAGATTGAATCTGCAGAGCTTAGCATGGAATCAGACTTGCATATTGCACCAATTATTGCAAAGAGAAGGGCAATTTCCAAAAGTGAGCGTATAACAATTGTCGTAGCAAATCTAACAGCCAGTGCTTTTACTCATGATGAAATTACACCAATAACGGCGAATCTTCGTGACGCATTAGTAAAAACAGGGCATTTTCGAGTGGTGAGTGAGGAATATATGAAGGCAACTTTTTCTAAAAAGAATTTTCAAAAGAGCGAACAGTGTGAGAAAACCGGATGTCTTGTTGAAATGGGAAAGTTGCTAGGTGTTGAAAAGGTTGTAGGGGGAACAATTGGTAAATCTGGCAACATGGTTAATATTTCACTTCGCCTGGTAAATGTGGCGACAGGTGAACTTGAATGGGAGTTTCAGGAGAAGATCAAGGGCAAATTGAATGATCTATCTCCTATCATAAATTCATTTGCTAAAAATCTTGTTTCTAAATATGCAATAACAATAAAATAAGATGATAAATAGTGGATTGATAAAGTAGATAGGAGGGAGCGGAAATGAAGGACATTAAGAAATTATTTAGAAAACCACAGGGTTTGGGCCCATTCCTCAGAAAGACGATTACCTTTTATTGTTTTCTTTTTGCTTTAATACTCGAGCTAACAAAACCGCCATCAGGACTTGGTTCTCCGCCAATTTCTATAGAGAAGAGAGTTACTATAGCGGTAGCAAATCTGACATCTAATGCTCTCTCACGTGGGGAAATTGCTCATCTAACTGCAAGTCTTCGTAACTCTTTGGTAAAGACCGAACATTTTCAGGTAGTGAGAGAGGATTACATGAAGGCAACTTTTTCTAAACAGCAATTTCAAAAGAGCGAACAGTGTGAGAAAACTGGATGTCTTGTTGAAATGGGAAAGTTGCTAGGTGTTGAAAAGGTTGTAGGGGGAACAATTGGTAAATCTGGCAACATGGTTAATATTTCACTTCGCCTGGTAAATGTGGCGACAGGTGAACTTGAATGGGAGTTTCAGGAGAAATTAGAAGGTGGATTGGATGATCTACCTCCTATCATCAATTCATTTGCTAATAAGCTTCCTTCATTGAAGGAAAAAGAAATGAAAATGGAACAGGAAAGGATTGCAAGAGAAAAGGAACAGAAAATAAAGTTAGAGGAAGAAAGACAACAATTAAAGCAAGAGAAGCTGGAAAAAGGCCCTCCATGGCTGATAATAGGAGGAGTTTTAGCGGCTGGCGGCCTCGTAGCGGCTGTCAGTGGAGGCGGAGGCGGTGGCGATAACGAAGAAGTGTCCATTACCGGGCAGTGGAGCCTTGTCCACAGAAGCTCAGATTATTGTACTGGTACAATAAACTTCGATCCCAGCGGAACGCTCGTCAGGAACATGACCTCCTGCTCATACTACGGCACCTGGTCGGACGGCGGTAACTGGACTTACACTAAACCCACCCTGCAATATGTTATCAAGGGGATTACTCACAAGGGGTCTGTGACGGCAAGTTCGGGAACTTTCACGATGCAGAGGCAAGATAAACCTAATTATACAGAAACCATTTCTCGATGAAAGAGTAAGTTTGAGGGAATTGCTAATAAACTTGCTTCAAGGCAAGCGAAGGATTAATTAAGAAAAGGAGGATGGCTATGAACATTTTCTTAAAATCGCAGGGTTTATGGTGTCACATCAGTCGGTTTTTATGCATAGTATTGACTATTGGGATGGTATTTATTGGATTCCCAGCGGAGATCCTTGCAGCAAATATTCAGATTCCTGCAAGAATCGTAATCAACCATGACCCATTTGGGGTTTCTGATTTCAATGTGGATCCGGGAACAATGATCAACTATAAGGCAACGCTATATGATGAAACGGGAAGAGCGATGGATTCAAATTCTCCGGCATGCGGCGGGTTCGACTTCCGGGTTGTGAACCCCTTTTATGGAGATGTCATTCGCCGTACTGCTCAAGAGGGGAGAAAAGTACGCATATTCTTCCCGGGTGCCCGTGGAGCTGCTCAGGTGCAGGCCTTCTGCAATAATAAGCCCGAGCTCAAGGGGAGTAACCTTGTGAGCGGGAATGGAGGCTACGGTCCATTCGAGCCGACGGAGATAAGGTCTTGGCTTGATAACCCACCACCTCCACTGCAATTTTCAGCGGATCAGGTTAGATATTTAGAGGAGCAGGCAAGATTGTCTGCACCGGCTCCTTCTGAAACACCTTCACCCACTCCAGCCAAACGCGCTCCAGACGAGAAGGCACCAGCTCCTAAAACAGACCTATCTCCCCTTCTTCTTCTTGGTGGTGTTGCTGCCGTTGCAGCGATTGCTGCTGCGGCTGGTGGTTTGGGTGAAGAGGAAAAAGACAGTGGAAGTAGCTGTCCCCGTTATTCAGATCTCTGTTATAGTTTTACTAAATCAGGAGTGCGCGGCGTAGTTGAATTGAATTGCACACCTGAAAGTTGTTCTTGTCCGCCCGGCACCGATATCACAACCTATAACAGTCGGGCCGCATGTGGAGTATCTAACTGGAAAGTATGCAGATGTAAGTACTGATGAGACCGATTACGATAGTAATTGCACTGATTTTTTTCCTGGCACCCATTACAGTTCTTGCCCAGGAGCAGATCGATCTTCCTCAGGCAATAAACTACTCCCTCACGCAGAATAAGGAATTGAAACGTGCCGCCCTTTCCATAGACTTTGGTTCTTTAAGTGTAACCGGTGCAAAGGCTGAGGACCGAAAATGTTAATAAAGAGCCCCCCTCACCTCAATACCCTCCCCATATGTTATAATATTGAAGGCCGATGTGCATGATATTAAAGGAGGTAAAAATGCAAAGCGCAACATTAAAAAGACAGGCTAAAAAGGCTATAGAGGACCTATCAGAGGAAAAGGTACGGGTTGCTATTGACTTTATTGACTATCTTAAAGAGAAAGAAGAGATGGAGGCGACTCTTGAAATACTATCAAGTCATGAGCTTATGGCACAGATAGCTGAAGCGGAGAGGGCTATTAAAAAAGGGAAGCTTGATGAGTTTATACCATGGGAAAAAGTGAAAAGAAATGTATAAAGTCTCCTTTCATAAGAAGGCGGTCAAATATTATGAAAGTCTTGATAACAAAACTCTAAAAAGGATAAACAAAGCCATTGAGGAAATAAGTAAAGCGCCACTCGAAGGGCCTCATATTAAAAAGCTTAGAGGTAGACTGGAAGGGAAGTATCGGTATGCGGTAGGTGAGTTAAGAATTGTTTACAGAGTCAATGTTGTAGAAAAGATCATTCTTATCGAGGCCATAGGGCCAAGAGGAGATGTTTATAAATAGGCAACAAACCACCTTTGCCTTAATTACTGTTATCTTTTTTATTGGATCACTCCGGACTTTTGCCCAAGAGTCTATCAACCTCCCTCAGGCGATCAATTACGCACTTACTCAGAATAAGGAATTGCGTCGTTCTGCCTTGGCCATAGATTCTGGTTCTTTAGGTGTAACCGGTGCAAAGGCTGAATTTCAGGTAAGTGTTCGTCCTGAAGGGAGTGTAGGTTTTTCTGATGGACAGAAGTCGTGGAATTATGGCCTACGAACATCAAAGAAATTTGATTGGGGCACTGAGATAATTGCGAGGGGTATGAGATCTACCAGCAAGTTTGAGGGAGGTGATAATTTATACCGTGATAGTATTCAGCTCGAAATTCAACAGCCCATCTTCAGAAATTTTGGCACACTGATCCATCGCGAGACAATCATTCAAGCAAACAATACATTAAGGAGTGCCAGCAGAAAATTAGAAATTCAAAAAGCCGATCTTATCATTGAGGTTGTACGGACATACGAAAACATTCTCAGACTAAAAAATCAGGTTCGATCAGATCAGGAATCCTACAAAAGGATGGACGGCCTATACAGGGTAACGAAAGCAAAGGAAGTACTTGGACGAACAACTCGCATTGATACCTTACGCGTGGAGCTTCTGCGTGGCCAGGCACTCTCTCGTCTTGAGGTTAGTCAAGAACGACTCACCTCGACTCAGAGGGACTTTGCTGAACTCCTCGGTTTTTCCCCTGATACTGTTTTTGATTTAAGCCCCAGTCCTAAGTTAGAATTCAAAATGCCTGAACCTGAGGAGGCTATAGAAATAGCCTTAAAAAATCGTCTCGATTATGCACAGGTATTGCAGGATTACGAAGATACCACAAGGGCGGTTCGTATTGCAAAAAGGAAGTTGTTTCCTGATGTAAGATTAGTAGCACGCCAGGAATGGTTCGGGCAAGGGCCAGGCATATCCGAATCCAGAGGCATTAATGAAAACATCTGGTTCGTCGGTCTATCGGTCGATACGGATTTTAATCTTACAAGAGAACGCGTTGCTCTGGGACAGACGCTTATCAGTCAGACTTCCTCGTCCGAAACGATTAATATCGTGAAACTTTCGATAACCAGGCAGGTACCTCAGCAACTGCAGGCCTACAGGCGAGCCCGGGAAGAACTGAAGATTGCAGAAAAGAACTTTAAGCTTGCAGAGGGTCGCTCCAAGCTTGCGAGGCGCCTCTTTGAGCTTGGCAGAGGAGATAATTTCTCCGTTACCGACGCCGAAGAGGCATATTTACAGGCTGAGAATCAATTGCTTTCTGCGAGAGCAGAAGAAACCATTTCGGGTTATCGTCTATTCCAAACCATGGGTACTGTAATCGAGACCCCTGAGGAGTTGAAACCTAAATCATTTTTAAGAGACAAATGAAACACCCATGTTATACAGCAAGGCAATACAAAGGATAATGAAAATAATCCCCATCTATCTCCCTTTACTAAAGAGAGGATGGGAAGATTTTCGTAGGAAAAAACGGTTTGTCATCCCTATCTTCATAGGTATCCCCTTTGCTTCCTATATCCTTTTCCTGGCTTTCCTGAGCCCATCAACCAATCAGGGGAAAACAGCGAAGGTCACTAAAGAGCCATTGACGGTATGGTCTATTTATGAAGGGAAGCTCGAAGCGAGAAAGGTTATCACAATCATGTCCAAATTCCGCAGTAATGCAACAGTGGTTGAGCTCGCCCCTGAAGGAGAAAGGGTCTCAAAGGGAGATATATTGGTACGTTTCGATTCCTCGGCCCTTGAGCGGGATGTCCTAAAGTTAGAAAGGGATTATGCGCTTGCCGGGTCAGAACTAAACAGCCTCAAAAACGCTAAATTACCCCTTGAACTAAGAGACCTTGAAATCAAGCTCCTCGAAATCCAAGCAACCCTCAACTCAGAACAACAATACCTTGATGCGATTATCGAGTTCGCAAAAGAAGACCTGGTCTCTCAACAGGAGATAGAGCAACAGAAATTGAAGATTGCCAAAATCAAAACTCAACTCAACACACTTGAACTCCAGATGAAGTTGACGAAAGAGTTTCTTCACCCATCAGAGCTTAAGAGGGCGCTTGTAAAGCTCGCATCCGCTGAACAAGAAATGAAACTCGCAAGGGAACAGTTACAAAACTCTATCGTCCTTGCTCCATCGGATGGTATAGTCGTTTACAATCCCTTGCCCATCGGGACAGAATTTCGGATGGTCCGTGTGGGCGATACAATCTACCCAAATCAGCCGTTTATGATGCTGCCGGATATGAATGACCTGATTGTTCATTGCAATATCCCTGAAAATGAATTGTCGAGGGTTCAGAAAGGGAAGACTGCCTTTATTAAACCTTTAGCTTATCCTGATCTGAGACTCCAGGGGATAGTGGAAACGGTCGGCTCCATGGCTCAAAATATGCCTGAACAACCCCAATGGCAGAAATTTTTTCGTGTAGTTATCGGGCTTAAAGATTTCGATTCACGATTGAAGCCCGGTATGTCTGTCACCGCTTACATACTTTCCTATAACAATCCTGAGGCTATTCTGATTCCGAGAACTGCGGTGCGGTGGGAGGAAGGCAAACCCTATGCAAAAGTGATTACCCGACTATCTCAAAAAAAGAGAGAACTCAAATTGGGTATGGCAAACGATATGAGCTATGAAGTGATTGAAGGGGTAAAACCTGGTGATGCGGTCTTTGTTGAATGAACACCTCAAAGGCAGTATTACAAATGGAGGGTGTTAAAAAAAGCTTTCCCGCTCATCATGGGAGTGTTGAGGTTTTGCGCAAAGTGGAATTCTCTGTATTGGAGGGTGAATTCATAGCCATTACAGGACCCTCTGGTTCAGGGAAGTCCACCTGCCTTCATCTTGCTTCCCTCCTTGATTATCCGAGCTCTGGAAAGGTAATCTTTGATGGTGAGGACACATCACGACTTAATGAGTCTGAATTATGTCATCTCAGGAAGAAAAAGGTTGGGATGGTATTTCAAAAATACTGCCTTCTGCCCTATCGGTCTGTTTTCGAAAATGTCCTTTTCAGATTCCGCTATCTCGAACATGAACGTGCTGATGCAGAAAAAAGGACAGTTAATGCCCTCGAAACAGTGGATATGATTGGGATAGCAAACAGGCCTGCCCGGCTCCTCTCAGGAGGAGAAATGCAGAGGACTGCTATTGCCCGTGCAATTGCCCTTGAGCCGAGACTTCTGGTTGCAGATGAACCAACAGGGAACCTTGATAAAGCCTCTGCCAAGACCGTTATGGAGTACTTCCAGAGACTGAACCATCAGGGCATAACGGTTTTACTGGTTACTCACAACGAAGCCCTGCTTAATTTCTGCACCCGTCATCTCCTTTGCCGAGACGGAATTATAGAAGGTTGATTTCTATGAAAAGAGAGTGGGGGCTCACAATTAGAGATATATGGGATGGAATCCGTACACAACCGGGTAGGATCGGTTTGGCACTCTTGGCTATTGCGATAGGGGTCTCTTCCCTCACAATACTTGTTGCTGTGCTTGGTGGACTAAAGGAGAAATCCCGTCAGATCGTTCAGGAACTGGGTGTAAATGTTATAGCTATTCTGCAGCAGAAGAGACAGAATCAAGATCTGTACACAGGACTTGAGGAAAGACATGCCTCTGTTCTTGTCTCCAATCTACCCAATTGTAGTATTTCCACAATACGCCGTTATGAAGCCCCCACGCTCGGAACAAATGATACGTTGACAGTTGTAGCAACGGATAGCTCATTGGTAAAAATAAGGCAATGGCATTTGCAGGATGGACGTTTTCTCGATCAAAGGGATATAGAGAATCGCGAAAGGAATGCCGTAGTAAGTAAATCCCTTAGTAAGCTCTGGAATTGGAAGGTAGGTAATATCGTTATGCTTCGGAACTCACCATTTAAAATTGTCGGAATTGTTGACGCAGGAGGAGGTGCCCTTGATACTGAATCAGGGGGTTCAGGTCTCATACTCGGTGAAAGAGTGATCTTCGTGCCTAAAACGATTACCCCTCTTTGGATGACCAGTTTCTACAAGCCAGGTTATTTCATCGATGCCATATTTATAAGTGTCCCGGCTTCCCAGAATTTTAACATTACCTTCTCAAAGGCTCAACAATTGATATACCAGACTCAAAACCGTGCAGAACATATAGCCTGGGTAACGCCTGAATCTCTTATTCGTGGTATCAAGAAACTTCAGGATACAATCGGAATTACTATCGGAAGCATCGCAATGCTCGGTCTCGTATTAGGGGGAACGACACTGATGAGTCTGATGGTAGCGAATGTGAGAGATCGTGTGACAGAAATCGGGCTCCGTCGAGCCCTCGGAGCAACCCAATGGGATATTGCTATCTTATTTGTTATCGAGTCGAGCATAGTAACAGGCGTAGCCGCAGTGATCGGGACAATAGGAACCCACCTATTATTGGTTTTAGGAAAGAATGCATCTCCTGTTCCAATCCGACTCGGGTTCAGGAGTATCTTAATACCTCTTACCGTTTCACTTGTATTGGGAATTATTTTTTCCTACTGGCCGGCAAAGATGGCAGCAAATATAACGCCATCAGAGGCGTTACGCTATGAATAGTTCGGTTGGCTTATTTTTGATCATGTATTTATATCCAAAGTGAACAGTCCTGCATATTAATACAAAGGAAACAAGTACTTCGATAAGAATTATAGGGAGCGTCATTTTAATTAATCTACCATGGTATTGATCTCTGATACGATTTCAAAATTACCCATGAATTTATAACAGGTTTAAATCTGGTTTATTTTGATTCTGAAACCTACAAAACAAAATTTGTTCCTATTCCTACTTTAACGTATAGATACAAACAATATTCTCTAAATCTAATATGGATACAAGCTACTGAAATGCCTTCTTTATCACTGTCTGGAACTGTTTTCTTTAAAAATAGTAAATATCCAGAAGCGTGGGAAGAAATAACATAGATGATGGCGTAAAGGAAGATGACATCAGCTTTAATCATCTTGTAATTATATAATTAATTGCTAATAATACTTGATACCTTCATTGTAACACATTATAATTGATACATAGGAGGTGTTATTATGAAGGTATTGGATACAAGGCATTTTAAGGCGTCTTTCAGCAATATTGCGAAGGAAAAAGAGGAGGTCGTAATAACAAAAAGAGGGAAGCCTGTGGGAATATTTCAGCCTATAACTGATCGAAGCCTTCGGGAAAAACGTATCTCTATAGCCATGAAGCTTATATCCCTTGGCAAAGGTAGAAAGGGTAGGGTATCCGAAGATCACGATAGGGTTCTATATGAAGGATAAAGTCTTTGTTGATACATCAGCTTTCTATGCCCTTGCTGATAGAGACGACGTAAACCATAAAAAGGTTGAAAATACCTATAGAAGCCTGATTGCAAAAAATACCGTTTTTGTACTAACAGACCATATCTTATCCGAGACCGCAACACTTATCAGGAGGCGGCTGGGTTATATTCCATCAATTGAGTTTTTAAGGTTAATAGAAGAAGGTCAGGGAGTTGAACTTTTTGAAGTGATCATTGTTGGAAAAGAATACTTACAAAAAGCAAAAAAAATATTTATAGCAAGAACGGACATAAAATATTCCTTTGTTGATGCCTTGAGCTTTGCTATTATGAGAGAAGAGAATATAATAAAATACCTTGCCTTTGACAAACATTTTCAAATAGAAGGCTTTAAGAATGCCTAAAAACAAAATAATTTTTGCCTGTCAAGTCTGCGGCTACCAGGCACCAAAATGGCTGGGTAAGTGTCCTGATTGCGGTGGCTGGAATACCCTTGTAGAAGAGAGGTTATCTACGACTAAAATAAGGGGCGCAGATATCCAAAAAGGTAAGCCCATCCCTATCCTCGAAATCCAGAGCAATGAAGAAGATCGTATCCTCACACATATCGGAGAACTTGACAGGGTACTCGGTGGAGGAATAGTCCCCGGTTCTGTCATCCTTATCGGAGGAGACCCTGGCATCGGAAAGTCAACACTTCTCCTCCAGACATTAGAAGGTATCAGAGATAACGGTAAACTCCTCTATGTATCCGGGGAAGAATCTCCCAATCAGATAAAGTTGAGAGGTATGCGTATAGGGATAAGGTCTAACAATTTAGTTATCCTTTCTGAGACATCACTCGATTCAATACTCGAAACCGTGGATGAAATCAAACCTAAGGTCTTTGTAATAGATTCTATCCAGACTGTTTTTACCTCTGAACTACCTTCTGCACCAGGCAGTATTGGGCAGGTAAGAGAATCGGCAGGGAGATTAATGTTCTATGCCAAAAAGACAGGTATCCCTATTTTTCTTGTTGGTCATGTCACAAAGGACGGATCAATCGCAGGGCCAAGGGTACTTGAGCATATAGTTGACACAGTACTCTATTTTGAAGGTGAGAAAGGTCATGCATTCAGGATACTAAGGGCTGTGAAAAACCGCTTCGGTTCTACGAATGAGATAGGAATCTTTGAGATGAAGGATTCAGGTCTTTCAGAGGTAAAGAACCCCTCTGAGATATTCCTCGCTGAAAGACCCTTCAAGGTAACAGGTTCTGTCGTCGTATCAAGTATGGAAGGTACAAGACCAATCCTTGTAGAGCTCCAGGCGCTGGTAAGTTCTACAAACTTCGGTGTACCGAGAAGGACTACAATCGGTGTTGACTATAACAGGGTGTCTCTTCTGCTTGCCATCCTCGAAAAAAGGGTAGGGATGCACCTTATGGGACAGGATGTATTCGTGAATGTAGTTGGAGGTATAAAAATCGATGAACCTGCTGTTGACCTCGGAATAGTTACTGCGGTAGCGTCGAGCTTCAGGGAGATACCTGTAGACCCAAAGACCTTTGTCTTCGGAGAGGTTGGTCTGGCAGGCGAGATAAGGGCTATAAATCAGGTTGAGGCAAGGATCAAGGAAGGAGCAAAACTCGGGTTTAAGAGGGTAATAATCCCGATCAATAACGCCAAGAAGATGAGCAGGGTTAAAGATATAGAGGTAATAGGAGTCGCATCAGTAGATGAGACATTAGAGATACTATTTAGATAAATAAGAATTATATGACATTTCTAAGTTTGGTTAAGAAGGATGGGAAATAAAATGTAAAAAAATACTTGACATTCCATTATTAATATATTATAAGATTAGAATATTCTAATATATAAAATTGAAGGAGAGAAATATGGATAAGTTGATTTACGAGATGCATGCCAGTGTTTGTAATATATTCAGCAATCCAAAGAGGCTTGAGATTATAGATCTCCTTCGTAATGGAGAAAAATCTGTTAACGAACTATCACGCCTTATGGATATACCTCAGACAAATCTTTCCCAGCATCTATCATTGATGAGGCAGAAGGGAATACTTGAGACGAGGAGAGATGGCGTGAATATCTATTACAGCATTACCAATCCAAAGGTGATGAAGGCATTTGACATTATGCGTGAGGTTCTTCTTGAACAGCTTTCAAGAACAGAGAAGATGTTAAAAAGAATAAAGATCGCATAGGAGGTGAACGTCATGAACGGATATAAAATAGGGGTTTTATTTTTTCTTTCTTTATTAGGGGTTGTGCTATTACATTCCCCGGTAGTAATGGGAGAAGAAACAACTAAGATTATTGTAGCAAAGGGTACACTTACTACAGAAAAATGTTTAAAGTCTCCCACCTGTTATCTGGAATGGTATAAAGACCCATCTTCACTTGTGCTTTTCACTTCAAAGAGAACCGTATACCATCTGGAAGCCAATGAGATTCCAAAATGGAAATTCAACTCGGGTTTTGGAAAACAGGTAGCAATAAAGGGAGTCTTGAAGGGGAATAAGATATTGGTAAATGACATCATACCTCTCGAAGGAGGGGGAAAAATGTCAAAGGCATGTCTATAATTTAATCATTAGTAGAGTGATGAGATTTAGGAGTTGACTCAGGACTTCCGACACACGAGGATAGACCGTTTTAAGCGTTATAATGTCCAAAACTTTAAAGATTAGCCTAATCTGTATCCTTCTTGTTTTTAGCACCGGAAACCAAAAAACCGAAGGGCAAACAGGAAAAAGTTCTGCGGTTAAACTATTACCAGGATATTTGATAGAAACAAAAGAGCTATCAGCACTCCTTTATAAGCCTGATATGGTAATAGTAGATGCCCGATCATCAGAGAAATACCAGAAGGCGCATATACCTAATGCTGTAAATATACCTAAAAACCTTTTTCGGACACCTGAAGATATGGAGTATAAAAGAATTAATGGTTTTGTCATTCCACCTGAAAAGGCTGCAAAGGTGTTCGGTAAAGCTGGTATCGGTGTAAATAGCAGGGTCATTGTATATGACAGCATCACCTTCCCTGATGCCAGTATAATCTTGGTGCTACTGAGATATTATGGACACAACAATGTGCAGGTTCTAAGAGGTGGTTATGAAAAGTGGATTTCTGAGGGACTTTCTGTAACCGATAAACCAACAGTTGTTAAAAAGGCTAACTTCAAAGCGGCACCAAAACCTGAGATGGTAGCTACATTGGAATGGATACTTACAAATAGGAAAGCGATAACCATCCTCGATATGCGTAGTTTTGCCGAATATATAGGCACCAATCCTGCTGAAAATAAAAGGGGTGGTTCTATCCCTGGTGCTATTAATATAGAATGGACTGAATTTGCAGGGGACTCAACTGTTAAATCAGCAGAGGAGATACAGAAGGTTCTTAATAAATACGGTGTTACCAAAAATAAAGAGATTGTTACTTACTGTAACTGGGGCATAGGGAGATCGACCTATGGGTTTATGGTTCTGAAGATGTTAGGGTTTGAAAAGGTCAGGATTTATGGGGGTTCCATGGAAGATTGGTCAGCAAAACCTGAACTGCCTATGGGAGATGTAAAAAACATCCCTGCAGATATGTAAGGGCAGTAAGTCGAAGAACCGACCCATAGGGTAGTAAGAGTAAGCAGTTATTTCTGCCTACTGTTTACAACAAACTCAAAAAGGGAGGGATAAAGATGAAGGCATTAAGTGGACTTCTTATCGGTGCAATTTTTGGTTTTATACTCCACAGAGGGGGGGTTGTAAGATATTCAAGAATAATAGGTGCCCTCCTGCTGAGGGACTTAAAAGCAATGAACTTTATGTTTACAGGGCTTGCAGTGGCAGCCCTATTGTATGGCATTTCTGATTTGATGAACCTTGGTATTGTACCCCGCATTAATGGATATTTTGGTACGGGTCACATTATTGGCGGTATCCTCTTTGGAATTGGTATGGCTGTTGCTGCACTCTGACCCGGTACATGTGCGGCAAGGTTGTCGTCAGGGAAATTGCTGGTAGGAGTGGGTGTGCTTGGTATCTTCATAGGTGTTTTTATTTATGAGATTCTTTTTTCAACAGTCAGCGCCATTGGAGGTGAGCCAAGTGTTATAACATTGGCGATGGTTTTTAATATCTCTTACGGTTATCTTGCCATTATCTTTGGAGTTCTTTTCATTGGTATGAGTTTCTTCCTTTCAATGATAGACCCTGCTAAAAAGTTTGATAAGATAAAGGAAGAAAAACCCATCTTGCAAAGAGAATGGGGATGGATTTTTACAGGTGCGATCGCTGGGGTGTTGATATTTGTCAGCACTGCATTAGGGGAGTATCTCTCCTTTTCCGGGGGATTTCTTGCACTGGGGGCATATCTATCATCTTTTTTTGGTTATTCTTTTACAAGCGTCCCTTCATTGAATGAAAGCACCCTATGGCGTGCCATGCTGACACTCGGCATTTTCCCTGGAGCATTCTTAAGCTCCTATCTTGCAAAAACACTCTATCAAGAAAGAGTTACACCTCTTTTTCAGGAGGCATTCAGCTCCAATATGGCAATACGGGGTTTTACAGTCTTTGTCGGTGGAATTATGATGGGATTTGGTGCCCTTGTTGGTGGAGGGTGTACAACAGGTGCCTTTATGTCAGGATGGCCAACATTGTCAATAGGCAGTTTTGTAATGGGTGGCACATTTTTCATGGCTGCAATGGTAACAGCACATATTATGTTCTTTGGAAAGTATCGCTTGGTAGGAGAGGTCAAAGAGAAGATGAAACTTGACCTTGCCAACGATTAAATATTTCCAAGATACAAGATAAAAGAATTTCAACCTTAAACTTGAAACTGATATGAACATAAATCGAAGGGAGTTTATTAAGATAGGTGTAGTGGCAGGGGCTACTACCATTCTCCCGAGCTGCCTTACCAGCTCAGGGGAAGACGGGTATGTGCCTGAAGAGCTAAGGAGAGTAAGCAATCTCACCCTAAATCTCTATAGAAAGGAATTTGATATAACGAGAGGAACCAGCACAGGATATTCGCCTCACTGTGTCAATTGCAAGGGGAACTGTGCGTGGCAGACCTTTGAAAAGGATGGGCGTATTGTAAGAGAGGAACAGGTAGCAGGTTATCCCCAGATAGCCCCTGATATCCCTGATGCCAATCCAAGAGGTTGTAATAAGGGTGCCCTTCATTCTCAGTCCCTTTATGAAAAAGACCGAATTTTATTTCCAATGAAGCGGGTTGGGAACAGAGGAGAGGGGAAATGGAAAAGGATAAGCTGGGATGAGGCACTACAAGAGATAGCTGAAAAGGTAGTGCGTGTAGCAGGGAAAGGGGAATTTGACAAAATGATGGTCTATGCCGGCACAGGCATACTCTCGCCTGTACGGAGGGCTGCTGCCCTGCGTCTCGGTTCCCTCCTTGGTGCTGTCCGATTTAATGTGGCAAGTGCTGTTGGAGATATGTTTCCAGGTGCAACTATTGCCTATGGTATCTCTACAGTGGGCTGCAGCTCAGAGGCATGGTATGAGGCAGACTACCTACTCACATGGGGTATAAACCCCACTGTCACAAGGATGCCAGATGCCCATTACATATGGGAGGGAAAGTATAGAGGGGCGAGGGTTGTCTCCATATCACCTGATTACAATCCAACTGCAAGACAGAGCAGTCTGTGGATACCAATAAAACCTGGCACGGACAGTTTTCTAACAATGTCAATGGTTCATGTAATTATTAAAGAGAAACTTTACGATGAGGAGTTTGTTCGAGAGCAGACGAACCTTCCCTTTCTTGTTAAATTTAAGGATGGAAAACTCCTCAGAGAATCAGATTTAATGAAGGGTGGAGAGGATAATATCTTCTACTTCTATGATGAAAAAAGGCAGAGCCCTGTGAAGGTCAGGGGGAGTATTGGTAGCAATGAACCCACACTTGAGCTTGGGGATATAAGACCTGCCCTTGAGGGGGTCTTCAGGATTAAAGATAAAGACGGAGAGGAGATAGAAGTTACCACCGTCTTTGAGAAAATAAAAAAAGAGACTTTAGAATTTTCTCCTGAGGAGACCCAGAAATTTACGGGTATACATCCCAGCATAGTTTATGAAGAGACAAGGAGATTCTCAAAAGCAAAGAGGGCGATAATAATGCAGGGCTATCGCATACACAAATACTTATGGGGTGTCCTTACATGCTGGGGTGCATCATTAATGCTGGCACTAACAGGACATGCTGGCAGAAGGGGTGGACTGGATATAGATAACGAGTGGGGTCTTGGTGAATTAGGAGCCCTATCCTCACCAAAGCCAGCCCGCTTTGGATCTGGATTTCTCGGGGAGTGGATGGACGGTGATATGTGGAGGAGCTTCCTTTCACATTATAGCGATGAAGACTTAGAAAGAAAGGCAGGAATTGATAAGAAAGGTTTACTAAAGCAGATAGATAATGCAATTAAGAAAGAGGGGTTTCCTTATTTTGGCAAACCAAAACTTATGATGCTCTTTCACGATAACCGTTTCTCACGCAACTCTGCCCAGAAACAGACAGAAAAGGCTATTCTAAATTCTGTTAACTTATATGTAAATGTGAATTACAGGATGGATTCCTCAGCATCCCTCGCAGATATAATTCTCCCCTCAGTAACAAACTATGAAAGCTATGAGGTCAGGATGGACCCTGGGTATGGGAGATTTGCAAATGTGATGATACCCCCTCCAGGGCTTAAACTTCCTGGCAGTGTTAAATCAGAGTGGGAGATCTGTATGCTCCTATGCAAAAAAATCCAGGAGGTTGCCAAAAAGAGGGGTATCGGAGAGATTGATGACCCAAAATTAATGACAAAGAGGAATATAGGTGCTCTTTATGAGGACTTTATAACAGTAGGTGATAAAGAGATAACAGACTTTAAAGGTGTGCTTGAATGGGTAATGGCCCGGATACCTGCATTACAGGGAGTTACAGTTGAAGAAGCGAAAAAAACTGGCTTCATAATCCCTGGCAGGGCCGCAGGTCAAACAAGCCCTTTATATCCAGATAGGCCTTTCTATCCATTTGAGTTTCAGGTTCAACTAAAACAGCCATATTTTACAACCTCCGGTAGGCAGCAGTTTTATGTGGATCAGGATTTTTATTTAAAACTCGGTTTTGCCACGCCCACTGCAAGAGAGCCTGTGAGACCTAAGAAATATCCCTTTGCCTATTATGACCCTCATACTCGCTATGGTATCCACACCACTTGGAGAATGAACAAATACCATTTGAGACTTCAGAGGGGGAAACCAGCAATTTATATAAACCCGAAGATTGCGGCTGAGAGGGGGATAAAAGATGGAGATAGGGTAAGGGTATTCAATGATGTAGGGGAGATGTATGTATTGACAAAACTCCATCCCGGTACACCCCCGGATGTTATATGGATAGAACATGCATGGGAGAACCTGCAGTTTAAGGAGGGGAAGGGGTATAACAATGTCGTCCCTGGAATTATAACCCCTCTTGAGATTGTGGGCAATTATGGGCATATGAGCTTTAACCCCTTCTGGGATGGGAATCAGATTACCAGCGAGACCTCGGTAGATATTGAAAAAATTGAAGATTGACTATTGAATATTGAATAATAAAGGAATTTAATTCATTTAAATCTTCAATCGTCAATAGTCAATAGGAGGATAGTTGAGACAACTTGCGATGGTCATGGATTTGAATAAGTGTCTTGGGTGTCAAACATGCACTGCTGCCTGCAAGACACAGTGGACCAACAGATTCGGCAGGGAATATATGTATTGGAACAATGTAGAGACACAGCCTGGCAAAGGTTATCCGAAGGGTTATATGGACTATAAAGCAGGATGGGATGAAAAGGGGAATCTAAGGAAAGGGGAGTTACCTCGTATCCCTGAGGATTATGGAATTCCCTGGGAGTATAACTACAAAGAACTTATGAGTGGAGGTGCTAAGACCTTAAAGCAGGATGCTGAAACCTCCTGGGGTGCCAACTGGGATGAGGATGAAGGTGATGGGGAGTATCCAAACTCCTACTTCTTCTACCTCCCCAGGATATGTAATCACTGCACAAAACCAGCATGCCTTTCCGCCTGCCCTAATAAGGCAATCCATAAGAGGAAGGAGGATGGAATTGTCCTTGTGGACTTGAAGAGGTGTAAGGGTGTAAAGGACTGTATCTCAGCATGTCCATATAAGAAGGTATATTTCAATCCTTCGAGGGCAAGGGCTGAGAAGGGGATCCCTGGGCAATCAGAGAAGTGCATATTCTGTTTTCCCAGAATAGAAAAGGGTCTTCCACCGGCATGTGCGAAACAGTGTGTAGGAAGGATAAGGCATGTGGGTTATCTGGACGATAAGGAGGGGCATGTTTACAAACTGGTTAAAAAATGGGGGGTTGCACTCCCTTTAAAGCCCGATTTTGGGACAATACCAAATGTCTATTATGTACCACCCTTAGGTCCACCAAAGTTCAATAAAAGGGGAGAGGTAACAGACGAAACGAGGATCCCCATAGAGTTCCTGAAGAAGCTCTTTGGGGATGGGGTTGAAGGTGCCCTGAAAGTCTTAAAAGCAGAGATGGATAAGAAGTCTAATGAAGGAAAATCAGAGTTGATGGATATCCTGATAGCCTATAAGCATAGCGAGATGTTTAAAATTTAACTGCCCTTACTCCCCTCTAAATTAATGGGGGGATGAGAAGGGGTGTTAAGGTGTTTGACATGGAGAGATTAAAACTAATAATCCTGATTCTCCTGATTTTGGCAGGAATGGGTTTTATAATAGGCCACATAAACCATGAGATGACCACATATCAACGCCTTGCTACCCTTTTAAATTGGTGAACCTAATCATCTAAGAAATGAAAACTACGGGCACTAAAATATGAGAAATAAAAAAACAATTATTTTAGGACTACTATTGACATTCTTCCTATTATTTTCCTCTGTCCCTGCACAGGGATATTCCGACCTTGAATCACTAAATTTCCCCATCTTTGGCAACAGGACAGCTATATGGATAGTAGCCCAGTTTCACATCCTTTTTGCCTCTTTTATATTAGGTGTTCCATTGTTCGTTGTAATTGCAGAGTATCTCTATATGAGAAAGGGGGATTACAGATACGAGAGGCTGGCAAAGGATATAGCGAGGGTAATGGCAATAGCATATAGTATTACCGCCCTTTCAGGAGGAACCTTTGCATTTTTACTTTTTGGGTTGTATCCTGATTTCTCATATCACATCATAAACCAATTTGCCCCGCTCTGGATTCTATTTTATCCCGGTTTGGTTATTATTGAGACAATCCTTATGTATGTCTATTACTTTAGCTGGGAGCGCCTCAAGGAGAAAAAAGGTATCCATTTATCTATAGGCATTCTTCTTAATATAGTTGGAATCCTTACCCTTTTTAATATGGATGCCATAGCCTCCTATATGAATACACCGCCAAGAGACCTTATCAATCCTACGGTATGGGAGAATGTCTATAATTATACATGGATACCCCTAAATCTCCACAGATTGGTAGGGAATATAACCTATGGGGGATACATGGTAGGTATGATGGGTGCCTTTTTATATGTGTGGTCAAAAGATGAGAAAGACAGGGCTTACTATGATTGGATGGGTTATATTGGAAACACTATCGGTGTTGGCGCCATGCTTTTACTCCCCATCATGGGATACATATATGCAATGGAATTCTATCGATATGCCGCTGAATTGGGGACATACATGATGTCTGACAGATTATCTATGTATTTTGAGGCACAGGCAATTGTCGTAGGGCTTCTCTTTCTGGCAAGCAATTACTATATGTGGCTCAGTATGAAGAGGATAGAAGGGGCTATGGGGTATGCCCCCATTGTAAGGTTTGGATTTATAGTTGTATTCTTTGCTGCCTGTATCTGGTTTATCCCGAGACACTACTTTGCCACCATGGTCCCGGAGGAATGGATGTATGCGGGGATGACAAAGGAAAAATTTCTAAAGATTACAGAACTACCTTCTCACCTCGGGTTTTTAGCCCTTATGAAGGCAAAGAATACTGCTGCTGTCCTCCTACTCGTGGTGACATTACTAAATTACATTATTTATAGAATAGCAATAAAGAAGGGAAGAATAGAATGGGGGAATATAGACTTCAGGGCTCAGTATATACTTATATTCCTCGGCTTTAGTGATATTTGGCTTATGAACCTCATGGGGGCTGTAAGATCACTGGTCAGAAAGGATTACCATGTCTATCTCCTTTTAAAGGATACTACCCTTGAGGCATACACACCTGCCCTTAGCTATACCTCATCCTTAACCACATTGATAACCTTCGGATTTTTTATTATCTTCATATTTATAGTATGGTTAGGCTTAAAATATGGTAAAGAGAAGGGGTGATAATATAGGGGTGTGGAAAAAGATAAGATCTAAGATAATCGGATTAGTCCTTTTAAATATCCTGATATGGGTTATTAACTCTTTCCTCTATTCCCTACCTGTGGTCTTTAAGGTAGCATTCACCCTGTTTACTGCAGGAGGCTTTCTTATCCTTGTTCTGATAGATATCTTCCCCGTTGAGGATTGGCAGGGGAAGAGGATTTTCAAAAACATTATCCTGAGTCTTATTTATGTAACAATCTTTCTGGGAGTCATGTGGCTTTATACCACATATTACAAATTCCCGTTAATGTTCAAGATGACCATAATTGTATATGCCATCCTCGCCATCCTTTTCCTCGTTATTATTGACCTTAAACCCCTTAAGGGGAAAACAGGTATCAGAGCGGTAAACAGCATACTCCTTTTCTTCCTTATCATAGGTGGTGGTTACACATTTATGGGCTGGGCATTACCCCAATTTGACCCTGCCTATGAGATCGAGAAGCTGAAACCAAAAAAGTTTCTTATAGAGGAAGCGGATGAAGAGATGATCCTCTCAGTGGGTGCTCGGGTCTTCAAAGACTATGAGTGTTTCAACTGTCATAACATAGAACCCGGAGGGATACAAAAAAGGGGACCTTCCCTTGCTGTTTTAGACATGGGGAATAGAAACAAGATAAAGGAATCTATAATGGAACCGCGAAAGGAGACCACAAAGGGATATGAAAAAGAAACAAAGACCATGCCTGATTATTACGAAACCCTGATTGAGAAAAATTATATGGAGGCACTTGTAAGGTATCTGGAAAATGTAGGTAAGTTGAGAATAACCACAGAAAAAATGCCTGAGGGTTGGTGGACTGACCCGAAGATACTCAGAGAGGGTAAAGATATTTATGAGGGGACAAAGAACCCAAATGTGGCGTGTTATGTGTGCCATGGTAAAGATGGGATTCCACTGATGACAATTGCAGCTAACCTGATGGATGTTAATAGGATGGGTAAGCTCTCTGATGCAGACCTCTTTAAGGTTGTTTCTGAAGGGAGAAAGGATACACCGATGGCTGCATGGAAAAACTATCTTTCGAATGAGGAGATATGGAAGGTGATTGCCTATATCAACATGTTCCACCATGGAGGAGGGGCAAAGGTTCATCAAAAGGGAGAGACGCTTCCTCCTATCCCGCTTGATAAACCTATACTCCCGGTGATTCCAGAATGATTTTACTTACGGGATACGGATGATTGTAGTTATGCTAAGGGCTTTGTCGCAGGAGATATAGATAAAGGAGATTTTATGAGAAAAGGTTGGGAACCAGTCAGCAGCAGAGTTACTATTCTTGTTGACAATGCAGTTATGGAGTTGATACCGAACAGTAAGTTTGTTACAAGACTCTCCATGCCAGATAAAAGCTTTATTTGCGAACATGGTTTCTCAGCACTGGTAGAAGCTGAAGGAAAAAGAATCCTTATTGACACAGGCTCGGTAGGAATAGCCGTAATCCATAATTTAAAACTTCTCGGAATAAATCCAGGGGATATAGATCTTATATTCCTTTCCCATGGGCACTATGACCATACCGGTGGAATTCTCGGTTTCACTGCGAAGGTTATAGCCCATCCCTCTGCCTTTTTCAAAAGATATTTACTCGCCCCTGTCGGCACCAGGTTTGACCTGACCTGTCATAGTTCAGAGATGTTTATAGATAGAGTTGAATATCATAGCGGTCCTTTACAGCTTGCAAAGGGAATCTGGACAACAGGAGAGATTAAGCGGAGACACCCATGGGAGATGCTCAATATATTTGAGATACAGAAGGATGGTAAAGATGTGCCTGATGATATTATTGATGACCAGGGTGTAATAATAAGTTCAAAGAAGGGACTTGTAGTTATATCTGGTTGTGGACATGCAGGAATTATTAATACTATTGAGCAGGCTATTGAACTATCTGGTATAAATGAGGTGTACTGTGTTATCGGTGGTTTCCATCTGATAGGTCCGGGGGAATCCAAGATTGATCAGACGATAAAAGAGCTAAAGCGTCTCAATGTAAAAAAGGTTGTCCCTATTCACTGCACTGGATTTGAGGGTATAAAGAAGATATCAATAGAAATGCCTGAAGAATTTGAGTATGGAACAACAGGTTGCAGGATAGATCTATAACTAAATAGAATGTTTTACAAAAATATACTTATTCCCATAGATAACTCAGAGTATTCTAATTACTGTATTGATATAGGTATAACACTTGCTGAGAGATTTGAATCTAAATTGACTGGAAGCCATGTGTACAGTGCGAGTTTACATGATAACAGGTTCAGGCAGATGGAGACAGGTTTACCGGAAAAATATCAGGATCAAAAGGAGATTGGGGGGCAGCGTGAAATACACAAGGGTCTAATCACAAAGGGACTTCAGATAATATCCGATTCATTTTTAGCTGTCCTTGAACAAAGGTGCAAGGCATCGCACATTAAATACTCAAGAAAGACACTTGAAGGGAAAAACTATGCCAAAATAGTAGAAGACGTGCAATCAAATCCATACGACCTTGTAATCATGGGCATTCAGGGGCTCGGTACAGTGAATGGAAGCATGATTGGCAGTGTCTGCGAAAGGGTTGTGCGCAGGGTAAGGACAGACATACTGATAACCAAAAACAACAGGGTATTTGACAGGAAGATAATAGTTGCTGTTGACGGCAGCCCGAATTCAATGGCAGCAGTAAAATCAGCCGTGGCTATTGCTAAGGCATTCAATACGTCTGTTGAGGCTGTATCATCCTTTGACCCTAATTTTCATTCTGTAGCCTTTAAAAATATTTCAGGAGTGCTTTCAGAGGAGGCAGGAAAGATATTCAGATTTAAAGAGCAGGAAAAACTCCATGAGGAGATTATAGATAAGGGTCTTGCAAAGATATATCAGGGGCACCTTGATGTAGCAAAAAATATTGCCCAAATGGACGGTTTAGATATTACCACAACACTCCTATCAGGCAAACCTTATGAACAGATATTACAATATGTGAAAGACAACCCTCCATCATTGTTGTTTGTCGGAAGACTCGGCGTACACAGCACGAATGGTCTTGATATCGGCAGTAATACAGAAAATCTTCTGCGGTTTGCACCATGCAATATTTTAATAGTGAGCAAGAACTATACTCCCTCCGAAGAGATTAAAAAGGAAGATTTAAAGGATTCTATTCCGTGGACAAAGGATGCTGAGACAAGACTTGAGATAATACCTGCATTTGTAAGGGGAATGGCAATCAAGGCGATAGAAGGATTCGCTAAAGAAAAAAGAGCAAAAGAGATAACAGTTGCCATTATGGATGAGGCAGTAGAAAAACTTCTCCCTGCATCTGCAAGGGACAGGATGGGGATAAAAAAGTCAGGTGCCAGGAGTCAGGAATCAGAAGATGTAGGGGCAGGGCAAGCCCTGCCCAAAGATGATGAGATTAAATGGGAAGAAGAAGCGCTAAAGAGGGTTGAGAATGCACCTGAATTTGTTAGGCCAGGAATATATAAATTGATGGTAAAAAAAGCAAAGGAAAAGGGATATAAGGTAATCACCTCGAAATTCCTTTCAGAGATTCGGGATGAGTCTATGATGATGGTTACAAAGAGGATGAAGAAACTCGGATTTGATGAGCTAAATATGATGGCCTTTGATGAGGCAAAGGATAAGACAAATGACCCGAGGAAAAAAGAGGTCATAGACGAAATAAAGCAGTTCCTCTCAGAAAGGAAAGGAAAGAACGAGGAGATAATCAAGAAGTTTGAAAAATACTTTAGAGAAGCCTCGGATAAAAATAAAAAGGATGAGTAGTTTTGCCCCATATCTAATCTCATGGAACACCACAAAGAGGTGTAATCTAAGGTGCAAACACTGCTATCTTGATTCTGATGCACTAACCAAGAAAGATACAAACGAGCTTTCATTAGAAGAAGGCAATAGGCTGATAGACCAGATTGCAGAGGTGAATCCAGCAACCATGCTGATCCTCACAGGCGGTGAACCCCTTGTAAGGGAGGATATATTTGACCTATCAGATTATGCATCAAAAAAAGGAATGATGGTAGTCGTTGGCACAAATGCTACGACCTTAGATGATAAGTCAGCTAAGGAGATGGTAAGAACAGGTGTTTCTGGCATTGGAATAAGCATTGACTCCATCGGTCCAGAATATCATGATGCTTTCAGGGGTATTGAAGGCTCATGGGATAGGGCAATGGCGGGCATTGAATCATGCAAAAGGCACGGCTTAGAGTTTCAGATACAGACAACTGTTACAACTACCAATTACTATGAGATTTCAGAAATCATAGCCCTTTCGCATAAGCTCGGTGCAAGGGTCTTTAATTTATTCTTTATGGTCTGTACTGGCAGGGGACAGGATATAACAGACATTTCAGCAGAGCAATATGAAGATATGCTGAAACTACTATTAGATATTCAGGGTAAATATAGCGGCATGATGATAACAGCAAGGTGTGCCCCTCATTTTAAAAGACTCGCATACGAAAAAGACCCTGATTCACCAATTACAAAGGCAGCAGGATATACAGGTGGCGGATGCCTTGCAGCATTTCACTATTGTAGAATTACGCCTGAAGGCGATGTTACACCATGCCCATACATTCCTTTTAGTGTAGGCAATGTAAAGGAGAAGGGCTTTGCAGACATATGGGATAATTCCGACTTCTTTCAGAATATGAGGAGACCGAAGCTTACAGGTAGGTGCGGTTATTGCGAATTTAAATATCTTTGCGGCGGATGCAGGGCAAGGGCCTATGCAACATCAACGGATATAATGGCAGAAGACCCATGGTGTGCCTATATACCAAGGGAAAAAGATGTAATAGTCCCACCAAACTTTTATGCGGATTCTTCCAAATCTAACGCAGGCTCAGCGTGCAATCTATTATGGACTGGAGAAGCAGAGGATCGCCTAAAAAGAGTCCCCTTTTTTATACGATCTATAGTAATAGGCTCTGTTGAGAGATATGCAATAGAGAATGGTTATAAAGAAATTACCCCGAAGATAATGGAGGAGGCGAGGCGTAAATCAGCCTATGGAAACAAGATTGATATTAGATAAAATTCCAGCCAAATGCCTGGAATGGCTTGTTTCTTCGAGGGTTAGATTTCTGAGTGATCTGAAGGATGGTAAGCCCCTCCATTATTTTTCTGCACATTTACCGGTGATGGCTACATGGGGTAAAGATGACCTATTCCCCGTGAATATGACTGTGAAGGGAATAGGACTGATACCGAAGGCAGAGATACTTAATGATTACACAGATATCTTTGAAGGCGTTATTGCAGAGGCTCATACGATACCGTGGAATGAAAGCCTGCACAAGAGAGTAGAGGCAATGTCCAGGCTATATGGGGATATAGAGAATTTCGAACCGGTCATGCTTGGTGGTCTTGAGATATTTGAGGGAAGGGCATTTGAAAATCTAAAAGAAAACCCATATGCAAGTTTGCTTTATGTTGGGATGGCACACACCCCGGAGGGCCTACAATATATAAGCTTTCAGATAAACGGGAAAGTAGATATTCTCCAAAAAAACAGTCCATATTACAGATTCCTTCTTTCTTCAAGAAATCTATTCGAGTTTGAAAAATTCCATCTCTACCAACCTGATTATCCCTTTGGCTATCTCATCAGGGTAGTGGAAATTAGAGATAAATCACCATGGTCAAGGAATAGCAGTACTTAAGATTCAGAAAGATTGTTAGAATAAATAAGTGAGGAATAATGATGAATCCTCTTAAAGTTTTGATAGTCGAGGATGAGGCTATAATTTCGACGAGTCTTTCAGCCATGATGAAAAGGCTTGGCCATCAGGTAATAGGGAGGACAAGGGACCGAAAAGAAGCAATAAGAATTGCCAAGGAATTAGATCCAGAAATTATCCTGATGGATATAAAAATGCCGAATATGAATGGCATCGAGGCTGCAAAGGAAATACTTTCTATAAAACAGATTCCTATTATTATCCTTACTGCTTACAATCAACCTGATTTTATAGAAAAGGTGAACTCGATGGGAGCATTATACTATCTGATAAAACCTATTACTGAAAAAGCGCTGATGACCTTTATAAGATTGGCGATTTCGAGATTCAAAGAGATCCGGGAGCTCAAGAAAGAAGTTTGTGATCTCAAAGAGGCACTAAGGACGAGAAAGCTTATAGAACAGGCTAAAGGGCTTATCATGGAACGGGAGGGTCTCACTGAGACACGGGCATTTAAGAAAATCCAGAAACAGAGCAGGGATAGCAATATCCCTATGGTAAAGATCGCAGAATCTATAATTATAGCAAGCAGGATTTTGATTTGAGTTCACCACTTAAAAATTACTCGTATGCCCATTCGTACATATAGATATCATTGAACATTGACACCCCTTATGGCATAAAAGGGTGCAGCAACCTCTAAGTAATCTTTCTCATCCTCAACACTCTTTATACTGCCGTTCTTTTTGATTGTAGCAACATCTATTGCCTTCACATGTCCTGGAAGAAGGTTATATGTATCCTTTGCGAGGAGGAACAGTGTCTTCTTTTTAACTTTTTCCGTAATCAAATCTAATACGCTAGGTCCTTTCTTCTTTTCCTTAGTTCATCAAGTTCGCTCATCAGTTGATTTTTTTCATCAAGGAGGTTTTCTATTTCCTTTGACAGTTCATCCTTTCTCTTCATCAGTTCCCTTTCCCTCCTTATTAATACCGTATATTTTCCCCTGTTAAGATCTTTTGTAATATCCTCGAAGTCCTTCTCTTTTCCACGGATAAATTCAAGCCTCTTCTCTATCACAGAGATCCTCTCATCAATACCCTTAAGTTCATCTTGAGATAAAGGGCTTTTTAAAGGATAAAGCACCAACATTAAAGTTATTAGAAGAATTAATTTCCTCATTCTTTCCCTTCCATTATTCTTATGCTCTCTGTAAACCCATAGACTTCTTTCTGAGTTTCCTGTGATAGGTGATTGCAAACCTGTGTGATTCATCCCTGACCCTTTGAAGGAGATGGGTCGATGCAGAATCAGGTCGTAGAATGACAGGGTTAGACTTTCCCGGGATATAGACCCTATCAGAAAAACCTTCTTTCTCTTTTGCTATTCCTATTATATCAATATTCCTCGCTATCTTTAATTCGCTAAGGGCTTTGATTGCTGCGTTTAGATGTCCCTTCCCTCCATCCACAATTATAAGATCTGGCATAGTGGCATTCTCCTCAAGAAGTCTCCTGTATCTCCTTCTGACTATTTCTGCAATCATTGCGAAGTCATCAATACCTTCAACAGTCATTATCCTGAAATGTCTGTACCATTCTTTCTTCGGGATATTATCCTCAAATGTGACCATAGAACCAACTGCCTCTGATCCGTGTATATTGGATATATCGAATGCCTCTATCCTAACAGGTAACCTCTTCAGGTTCAGCCTTTTCTTAATATCCTGTAAAATTACGTCTTTTCTTTGTAAAGAAAGAAGGTATTCTCCAATAGATGCCATAGCATTTTCTGTTGCCATTCTGAGCAGACCGTACCTTTTACCCTTCTTCGGAATAAGGATATGGACAGTCTTCCCTCTCTTCTCTGTAAGCCAAGACTCCATGACATCCTTAGAAGGTATTTCTGCTGGGATAATTACTTCTGAAGGGGGAAGTATTTCCTTATCGTAGAACTGCTCCAGAAAAGTATGAAGTAATTCGTTCACATCGACCATAATAGTCTTCATTACGAAATCTTTTTTCCCGAGAATCATCCCGTTCCTAAAGAATAGAATTTCTATATTTACTGTTTCTCCGTTCCTGGCAACCCCTACCACATCAATGTCAGGAAGGGCAGGGGAGACAATCCTCTGTTTCTGAATAACTTTCTCTATCGCCTTTAGTCTGTCTCTCAATATTGTAGCCTCTTCATAAGCCATATCTTTTGATGCCCTTTCCATTCTTTTCTGAAGACCTTTAATAAGATTCCTGTTCTTTCCCCGCAAGAAAAGTTTCACCTCATTAACAACATCATGGTATTCTTCTTTCTTCACGAATCCTGCACAAGGGGCAATGCACCTTCCCATCTCATAAAGCAGGCAGGGCCTGCTTTGCTTAGAGAGGTCTCTTTTACATGTCGCAAGGGGGAAAGTCTTTCTTATAAAAGAAAGGGTCTCCCACATTGCGCCTGTAGGTACATAGGGACCGAAGTAACATGCGCCGTCCCTCTTCATTTTTCTTACGACATGGAGCCTTGGCCATTTCTCACCTGTATCGAGTCTGAGGCTTGGATAGTTCTTGTCATCTCTGAGGATTACATTAAAGCGCGGTTTTTCTTTTTTAATGAGGTTTGACTCGAGGATTAGCGCCTCAAGTTCTGTTGCGGTTATAAAGTATTCGAAATCATTCACATTCCTCATCATTGATTCTTTTCTCTGATCGGTTTCAACAGACCCCTGAAAATAAGAACTTATTCTATTCCTGAGGGACTTAGCCTTCCCAATATATATTACCTTACCTTTTGAGTTTTTTAGAAAATATACACCTGGTTTATCAGGAAGGTTTTTTATTCTATCCTTGTCCATACTTATCTTTTTTCTATCAGACCTTAATCCCAACAGTTAACACCTCTCCTTTGAGTGCCTTTATCCTGTCCCTTAACCTCACTGCATTTTCGAATTCGAGTTTTTTTGCCGATTCTTTCATCTCTTTCTCCAATCTTTCTATAACAGTGAGGAGTTCTTTGGGTGAAAGGTATTCTTCTTTCTGTTCAGAGACTACAGGAACAGTAAAGTAGTCAGCCTCATAAACAGAACGGAGAACCTCATGGATACCTTTCTTTATAGACTCCGGGGTTATGCCATTTTCCTTGTTATATCGCTCCTGTATTATCCTCCTTCTGTTTGTCTCTCTGATCGCTGCACCCATAGAGCCTGTTATGGAATCTGCGTACATGATAACCTCACCGTTGATGTTTCTTGCTGCCCTTCCTGATGTCTGAATGAGTGATCTCTCGGATCGGAGAAACCCTTCTTTGTCCGCATCGAGTATAGCCACAAGGGACACCTCTGGTATATCGAGCCCTTCTCTGAGCAAGTTTATGCCTATAAGGGTATCGAATTTCCCGAGCCTGAGGTCCCTTATGATCTCGACCCTGTCGAGTGTCTCTATATCTGAATGGAGATATCTGACCCTTAAACCAAGGCCGTGGTAATAATCTGCAAGGTCTTCAGACATCTTCTTTGTAAGTGTCGTCACAAGTATACGCTCGTTTCTTTCTGCCCTTTTCTTTATCTCTGCCATAAGGTCATCGACCTGTCCATTTATAGGTTTAACTGTTATTTTTGGATCGATAAGTCCTGTTGGTCTTATAATCTGTTCCATAATTTTACCATTTGATTTTTTGACCTCGTATGGTCCAGGAGTCGCAGAAACATAGATCGCCTGCGACACATTTCCCTCAAATTCCCGGAAGTTTAACGGCCTGTTATCAAGGGCAGAGGGAAGCCTGAAACCATACTCGACGAGTGTGAGCTTCCTTGATCTATCACCTTTATACATCCCTTCAAGCTGGGGGATTGTGGCATGTGATTCGTCTACTATGAAGAGTGAGTCGCTGGGGAAATAATCTATAAGGGTAGGGGGTGGCTCTCCTGGTAATCTTCTACTAAGGTGCCTCGAATAATTCTCTATTCCGTGACAGTAACCAAACTCCTTCAGCATCTCGAGGTCGTATTTCGTCCTCTGCTCAATCCTCTGCCCCTCGAGGAATTTCCCCTGATTCCTGAAAAACACGATCCTCTCTTCAAGCTCTTCTTTTATTGCATCAATGGCTATTTCGAGCCTTCCCCTCGGTGTCACATAGTGGCTTGTAGGGTAGACCGCAATCTTCGGTATCTTATCAATGGTATCCCCAGTAATGGGATCTACCTCAAAAATAGATTCTATTTCATCCCCGAAGAGTTCTATCCTTACAGCCTTCTCATCTGAATAGGCCGGGAATATTTCGACTACATCGCCTCTGACCCTGAATGTACCCCGTCTGAAATCAATGTCATTCCTCTCATACTGTATCTCCACAAGTTTCCTAAGAATGTCATCTCTGTCCATAACCATTCCTGCCTCAAGGTAAAGGAGCATATCATGATACGCCTCTGGAGAACCAAGACCGTATATACATGAAACAGAGGCTACTATAATTACATCATTCCTTTCAAAGAGTGACATAGTGGCAGAATGCCTCATTCTGTCTATTTCATCATTTATCGAAGCATCTTTTTCGATATATGTATCTGTCTGGGGTATATAAGCCTCTGGCTGGTAGTAGTCATAGTAGCTCACAAAATATTCGACAGCATTCTCTGGAAAGAAGGTCTTAAATTCGTTATAGAGTTGCGCCGCAAGGGTCTTATTATGGGCTATGACAAGGGTTGGTTTCTGGACATTCTCTATGACATTCGCTATAGTAAAGGTCTTTCCTGAACCTGTTACACCGAGAAGGACCTGATGTTTGTATCCCCTAAGGATCCCCTCGGATAGTTTTTCTATAGCCTGGGGCTGATCACCTTTTGGTTTGAATTCTGAAATGAGTCTGAACCTTTCCATCTGGTAATAAGTTATGCTGAACTCGTTTCGGTATCTGAACAGAAACAAGACACTGAAACGAGTTCAGGGTGACAGGCAGTAAAACCTTTATCTAATTTAAAGATTACAAGATAGGTACTCCTTTGTCAAACCTCTTTCTTATAGTTTTAAAGATATGGTATAATTTATCTGAAGTGAAAAAAAGTTATATTTTGCTTAGTTTCTTTGCGTTTCTTTCCATAACCTTTGGAGTTCTTGCAGGACTCGGTTTATTCCATCTCAGTGACATCCCTAAGATACAGTCATTAGAAGAATACCACCCTTATGAAACCTCAAGGGTTTATTCAAAAGATGGTGAACTGATATCAGAGTTTTATATAGAGCGGAGAACTGTCATACCCTTTTCTGAAATACCTAAATATATGAAGAACGCCATCCTTGCTGTTGAGGATGCTCGGTTCTATTCTCATCCAGGTCTTGATATCCCCGGCGTAATCAGGGCCCTCTGGGCAGACATAAAGGCAAGAGAGATTATTCAGGGCGGTAGTACTGTAACCCAGCAGTTATCGAAGATGCTTTTTCTTAAACCTGAAAAAAGTCTTTCGAGGAAGATCAAAGAGGCGTTCATCGCCCTCCAGATAGAAAAAAAATATTCTAAAGATGAGATCCTTAACCAGTATCTTAACCAGGTTTATTTCGGAAGTGGTGCATATGGTATAGAGGCAGCATCACAGACATATTTCGGGAAAAAAACGAATGACCTAACCCTTTCTGAATCAGCTCTCTTAGCAGGCCTCCCAAAGGCACCTACGACCTTTTCTCCCTTCAGAAACCCTGAGAAGTCAAGATTAAGGCGATCTCATGTTTTGAGAAGGATGGTTGATACCGGTTATATTACTGAAAAAGAGTCAGAGAAAGCAGCGAAAGATCCTATGCCCGTGCCGCCTAAATTAGGACTCAATAAGGCACCTTATTTTGTTGAATTCATCCGCCAGGAGATGGAGGGAAGATATGGCCGCAATGTCTATATAGGTGGCCTCAACATATATACTACCCTTGACCTTAAGGTGCAGGAGATTGCAGAGAAGGCTTTGAGCAAAGGGCTCAGATCAATTGACGATAGACATAAGAAGAGAAATACCCCTGTTCAGGGTGCCCTTATTGCGATAGATCCAGGCACGGGCTATATAAAGGCTATGGTTGGAGGCAGGGATTTCTATGAAAGCCAGTTTAACAGGACATATCAGGCACTTAGACAACCAGGATCTGCCTTTAAGCCTTTTGTATTCCTGACTGCTTTAGAAAATGGCTTTACCCCTGATGACATTGTTATTGACAGTCCTGTTTTCTATCCCGGGTCTAAAAAAGGTATGACATGGAGTCCTATGAATTTTTCAGGAAATTTCCAGGGTCCTGTTACCCTGAGAAAGGCTATGGCAGAATCAATAAATGCGGTTGCAGTTAAGCTGATTGATAAGGTAGGGGTGAACACTACAGTAGAGTATGCGAAGAAATTAGGTATAAAAAGTGACCTCAAACCGTATCTCTCTCTTGCCTTAGGTTCTTCGGATCTTACACTCATCGAGATAACATCTGCATATGGTGTATTTGCCAAGCTGGGGATTAAAAGCTCTCCTATGGCTGTTATTAAAGTAACGGATAGGATGGGAAAGGTTTTTGAGGAGAATTTCCCTTTTACCGAAGAGGTTATTAAACCTGAGATTGCCTATCTCATAACAGACCTGCTGAGAGGAGTAGTGGAACAGGGAACTGGCTGGAAGGCAAAGGTGCTCGGAAGACCTGTGGCAGGTAAGACAGGTACTACTAACGAATATACTGATGCATGGTTTATTGGATATACACCCACCCTTGTAGCAGGTGTGTGGGTAGGTTACGATGACCACAGAAGTATCGGCTCTAAAGAAACCGGAGCCAGGGCAGCACTTCCTGTATGGATAGATTTTATGAAGGAATCACTTAAAGATATCCCTTCTGAAGATTTCACACCTCCTGAAGGGATTGTAATCGTAACCGAACAGGGTAAAAAGAGGGCTATCCTCCGTGGTACATCCCTTACACGGTCAGAATCAATAAACCTATTGGAAGAAATGGGTTCCGCAAAAAAAATCGATGAGGCACCCCGGTAAACTAAATAATTTTGCCCTTTTTCGAAAAGAATTCACTCAGGGCAAGACGGATTACCGCTCCTCTGTCCCACTGCTGATTGAGTTCTTTAGTTAAATTCCTGGCAAGTTCGTCCACAGCCTCGATCTGTTCCTCTTCAAGAAATATCGTTATTTCTCTCAGTTCTTCGTGTTCTTCATCCACAGAAATCCCCTTTCAACCTTGTAAAAATATAACAGGTATATTTTATGTTGTCAATCGACGTGCCGCAAAGATAGTTAATCTGTGTTTCTATGGTTCCTCCTAAGATATCTAACAAAAAATCTTCTTCGTCTTTTTATGGTTTCTATAGATCAATATGGTTGAAATCAAACCAGAGACTGCATACAAGATGCCTTCTATGTAGTAACCCAATAATAACTTCCCGAGACCGAGTGTAAACCCTACAACAAGAACCACCCCATAAAAAAAGTTCAGGATATCATTTTTAAGGCTTCCCCTTGGGAGGTCGTTGGCTAAATTCTCTATATGTCTCCAGCCAGGACCTCCAGGGTTTGTCTTACTATAAAATTCTATAAGTTTTTTTTCATCCACAGGTTTTGTTAAAAAGGTGACAGTAATCCAGACAACAGTTGATATAGTAATAATCATAAATAGTTTAGTGTAGTAAGGAGAGATTTCAAATATAGGACTGGTATATACGATGAAGGTAGTTACTGTCGAACTTATCATGGCAGATATTTCTGACCAGGCGTTCACCCTCCACCAGTACCACCTTATGATGTACACAAGACCTGTCCCTGAGCCGAAGGCTATCAGGAACTTAAATACGCCAATGATGGATGTAACCTGATAAGCAACAATACCTGTTATAACTGATAGGAACAGGGTCATAAGTCTCGCGACATTTATATAATGCCTTTCATCTGCTACTTTTTTGATAAATGGTTTGTAAAAATCATTAACAAAATAAGCAGATGAAAGATTAAGATATGTACTCAGGGTTGACATAAAGGCTGCAAAGAAAGAGGCAAGCATCAATCCTTTTAATCCCGAAGGAAGAAGATCCATCATCATCTTTGGATATACTGCCTCGTGGTCTTTTACAGCAGGATATAGCACAAGAGAGGCAAGGGCTGCCAGAATCCACGGCCATGTCCTCAGGGCATAGTTTGCTATGTTGAAATAAAATGTTGCAAGTAGACCATGCTGTTCATCCTTACAAGAGGCAATCCTCTGAACTATAACACCACCTCCGTCGGAAGAATATTTAGACCACCAGCTAAGACCAATATATCCGAGAAATGTCATAAAAGCAGCACCCATGAAACCTTCATCAAGGGTAGGGAAGAAATTAAGCACATCAGATGGGATATTTTCCTTAATTGAATCGATTCCCCCTGCTTTTCTTACTGATGCAACAGCAAGTATAATAGCCCCAATCATCGATATAATGAATTGAAAAAAGTCTGTTGTAACGACACCCCAATAACCTGAAAGCGTGGAATATACTATCGTTATCCCGCTTGAGATCGCTATGCTCTCCCACTTACCCCATCCCAGGGATACATCCATTATCTTTGCCATAGCAAGAATAACCTGTGCCTTTATAATAGTATGAATGGCAATAGAAAAATATATTGCCTTGAATCCCCTAAGGAAGGATGCTGACATACCTGAATATCTGAGATCTATAAGTTCAACATCCGTTAAGACACCCAGCCTTCTCCATAACCTTGCAAAGAAGAATACAGCCATCATGCCTGAAAGGATAAAGCACCACCACTGCCAATTCTCATATATACCATGCCCCCTAACAAGGCCTGTGACATAAAGGGGAGTATCGGAAGAAAAGGTGGTTGCAACCATTGATGTCCCTGCAAGCCACCAGGGGAGGTTTCTTCCTGACAGGAAGAACTCATTCATGCTGGACGACGCCCTTTTTGTGAAGTATATTCCGATTAGGAGGGAGAGGAGCATATAAGCTCCTATTATGGAGAGGTCGAGGTAAGAGAGCTTCATGTTGCCTTCTCACAGAGGAGTGTTCCGACAGCCCTCTGGGCATAATCAGATCCCCAGTAAGCGGCAATAAGGTTATCTGCCTCTATCTTATCAAGTATATGAGGGGAGCCAAAGGATATTACTGTTGAAGTATATGACTCTTTTAAACTATCTTTAAGGAATTGATAAAAACCCTGATTTATACCGCTTCTTCCTTTCCAGGCAGAAACCTTAGAAAAAATACCTACTATGAGTGGTTTACCATTAACATTTTTAATAACCCTTAATCTTTCGCTGGATAGATTATCTGAATCTATATAAATTACCTCAATAAATGAATACTTTGTCTTTAATGTATTAGTAAAGGTATTTCCGGCACCAGAGTTATCATCATCGAGTATAAGCAATATAGATATTTCTGAAAATTCAGGAATCCCTTTTATAATCTTTATTGCCTTTTTCGAAAGTGTTTCAGCAACTTTGTTCTTAGTTTTTAAATGGATTGTTGACTTTAAACCTTCTATTCCCTTTACTATACTAAACCTTTTTTTTGCCTTGGATATCCTCTTTAGAGATCCTTCGACCTGTAATTCAATCTCTTCCCATTTTGATAAAAGACTTTCTATTACGGATTCAGGGTTCTCAGGATGGAGGATAATATCGACTCCTGCCTTCAATGCCAAAAAGCATGCCTCATCTTCATTGTATCTCTCTTTTAACGCTCCCATATTTATTGCATCTGTTATCACAATCCTTTTAAATCCGAGATCTTTTCTCAGAAATCCATTGATTACCTTATATGAAAGGCTTGCAGGACTATCGGGGTCTATGGCATCAACCCTGAGGTGACCTGCCATGATCATCTGAACACCTGCCTTTATAGCAACGGCAAAAGGACGGAGTTCAATCCTTCTTAATGTATCTATCGGTTTTTTTATTACCGGTAGTTCTAAGTGAGAATCCCTCTCTGTATCGCCGTGACCTGGAAAATGTTTTGCACAGGCTATAAGACCAAGGGATTGAATACCCTCAATAAATTCTCTTCCGAACCAGGTAACCTTCCCGGGGTTATCGGAAAAGGCCCTTGTGCATATAATAGGGTTTTCAGGATTGGTATTAATATCCAGCACAGGAGCAAGGATCACATTTATCCCGACCTCTATTGCCTCCTGGGACATAATCTGGATTGCCTCTTTAAGAAGTTTGATGTCGTCTTTATTTTCTGTATCTATGGCTGATCCTATAGCCAAAGCACTCGGGAAAAGGGTCCCTCCTTCAATCTGCTGTCCGAGACCCTGTTCAAGATCCGAGGCGATAAAAAGGGGTGTATCAGATATCCGTTGCAGTTCTTTAAGGGCCTTTTTAACATCTTTGTATTTTCCACCAAAAAGGATGAAACCACCGATCCCTCGTTCTACAAGCCTCTTAATCTTTTCGAAATAGGTTGAATCTGTGAGACGCCTGCCTTCAAGTCGCGGAACAACGAGTTGGGAAACCTTCCTTCTTACAGATTTTCCCATACCCATTTTTTCCATTCCAATCATTACCGATATATGATGCCACAAATTTCAAAAAATATCACCATCTCCCTTTCAATGGAAATAGCCAATCTTCTCCACTACTTTCTTCCCTTTGATTTGTTACTTACGGTTTTTATTAACTTCTTCTAAAAGGGTGTGATTTAATTTACCTGAGGAAAGGGCATTGACCATGATTTACTGGTCTATGACTCGTAGAGCAGATAAAAGAACTCAGGTGGCATGGGGTTCCTATGACAGATGAGGCAAAGGCAATACATGAAGGGATAAGGGCATCAAAACTTAACAGCATTGAAGCTTAATAGGTAACCATGAGAACCATTGAGAGTAAAGCCCTTAAGAGAATTTACAGAAAAAACTTGACAGTATCTGCTATAATTGAGATTAACAACATTTTGATTTTCTAAGCTTAGAGTCCCGATTTATCGGGACTCTAAACAAAAAGGAGGTAGTGTAATGGATGAAAGAGATGTTTACAGTGCAAAGGAGGCAATGCAGTCTGCAATGAAGAAAGGCCCTATGAGGGTTGCTCTGATTATTGGAGCAATTCTGGTGTTTTTCCTGTTTCTAAGACCATGGATTCAGATTGGGGCAGGTGAAAGAGGGATTGTCCTTAATTTTGGCGCTGTTCAGAAGGATGTGCTTG
>CAKKSD010000042.1 GCA_919902995.1 Thermodesulfovibrionia bacterium | reverse complement strand
AACACCCTCTGAGGTCTTTAACTCAAGTGTTGCACTTGCTGGTTGAATGTAGCATATTAAAAGAAGAAACTCCAATAATATTTCCCGTGAGCTTCTTTCTGTTATATGGAGATATAAGTAAGGGTATATAATTATGAAAATTGGCATTGACGGAAGGATGATAGGAGAAAAGATGCACGGCATAGCCCGGTACACCGTAAATCTTCTTAAAGGTATTTTGAATATTGATAAAACGAATCAATATATACTACTGATAACAGAAAAATATCCCTACAAGGATGATATCCTGTTCGATAATCTAAGTTATATGTGTATGAAATCGCAATTTATTTCGCTCTCGGAGCCTTTCGAACTGTACACAGTTCTTAAAAGGGAAAGATTTGATATATTTCACAGTCCCTCATTCATACCGCCTTTTTATAGAAAAGGCCCATTTCTTATGACAATCCATGATATGAGTCATCTTGTCTATTCAGGATTAAGTCGCAGGCTTTACTATAAATTTATTATTAAACCGTATGTCAAGAAGGCCAGAAGAATATTAACAGTGTCAGAATTTTCAAAGTCAGAAATTTGCAGAGCCTTCAGTTTAGAAGAAGAAAAGGTATCAGTTATATATAATGGTGTTGAAGATAGATTCGGTCTAATAAGCGAGAAGGTACATATTCAGAAGGTGAAGGAAAGGCATAACATTCCTGGCAAATTCATCCTCACAATAGGGAATGAAAAGGACCATAAAAATCTTAAAACACTACTTAAGGCATTTAAAAAGGTTGACAGAGATTATTTTCTAGTCCTGAACCTCGAAGGGAAAGGGCTTATAGAAAGGGAAGTGAGGGGAGCAGGCATCAAAGAAAGGGTCTATTTCATAGGTTATGTTGATGACAGTGATATGCCCTGTCTTTATAATGCGGCCTCAGCTTTTGTGCTTGTCTCGTTGAAGGAGGGATTCGGCCTTCCTGCCCTCGAGGCAATGGCATGTGGTTGTCCAGTTGTGGTTTCCGACACTTCCTCTCTCCCTGAAGTCTGTGGAGATGCAGCCTTTTATGTTGACCCCGGTGATGTGGATGATATAGCAAAGGGAATAAATGAGGTTCTCGGAGATTTAGAACTAAGAGACAACCTGATCCAAAAAGGATTGAAAAGAGCGAGTCTTTTTACCTGGGAAAAGGCATCAAAAGAAGTGCTTAATCTATATATGGAGTTAACCAAATACTGCTGATTACATCTTGATATAAAGAAGGATATGTGATAAAATTCTTTTCGAAAAACAAGGGTTTTTCTGCTTTTAGTGGTCCTGGGACAGGAATGTAATGAAGGTAGCTATTATCCATGATTGGTTGACCGGTATGAGAGGAGGGGAAAAGTGCCTCGAAGTCTTTTGCGAGCTATTCCCAGATGCAAATATTTTTACACTCCTTCATAATAAAGGAAAGCTCTCTGAGACCATAGAGAGAATGGATATAAAAACCTCTTTCATACAGAAACTACCGTTTGCAGAGAAAAAATATCGGAACTACCTTCCCCTTTTTCCTACTGCTATTGAACAATTCGATATGAGAGACTTTGACTTTATCCTGAGTAGCAGTCACTGTGTCGCTAAAGGGGTAATATCGCCTCCTGAGAGTTGCCATATATGTTATTGTTATACACCCATGAGATATGTATGGGATCTTTATCAGGATTATCTCCGTGAAAGGGGCTGGCTTATGAAGAAGATCGCCCCTTATATCTCTAACTATCTGAGGGTGTGGGACGTAGACTCGAGCAGCAGGGTAGACTATTTTGTGGCCATATCAGAACACGTAAAGCGGAGAATAACAAAATATTACAGGAGGGATTGCGATGTCATTTATCCACCTGTGGATATAGAAATATTTCAGCCTTCATCAAGTATTGAAGACTACTATCTAATCGTATCTGCCTCTGTCCCTTACAAGAGGCTCGATATCGCAATAGAGGCATTTAATAGATTGGGTTACCCTTTGAAGGTTATAGGTACGGGACCGGATGAAAAGAGGCTCAAGGCAATTGCAAAGTCCACCGAGATAGAATTCCTTGGATGGCAACCACAACATTCCCTGAGGGACTACTATTCAAAGTGTAAGGCACTTATATTCCCTGGTGTAGAAGACTTCGGCATTACCGTTCTTGAGGCTCAGGCCTCAGGAAGACCTGTTATAGCTTATGGGAAGGGAGGGGTACTTGAGACTGTAATCCCTTTGAATACGCCACAGTCCATAGTTTATGGTTCACAGCCAGATAACGAAATTCCGACGGGCATTTTTTTCTATGAGCAGACGCCAGAGGCATTGATAGAGGCGATAAAATATTTTGAAAAGGCAATAGATTTCTTTGACAGCACAAGGACAAGAGATCATGTCGTAGCATTTGACAGGACTAAATTCAAGGAGAGGATAAAGAGATTTATTGAGCAACGGTATGAGGAGCACACGAGGGAATCAAATCTACGTAGGGAGCGGATTTATGCTAAAGAAACATAGTCAGTTACTCATATCTCTTGCCTTAATCTCAGATCTTTTTGCTATAACCCTTTCATGGGTTATAGCTTATATCATAAGGTTTGAGTTAAGAATCGGTGTTGTTACTGAAAGTGAGGTGTATTTCAGTGATTATATAACACTGCTCCCTATAATAATAATCTTCTCATCCATTATTTTAAAATACTTTGGACAGTATCTGCCAAAAAGGGGAAATGACTTTATTTATGAGTTTTTAAATATTTTGAAGATTTCCACCATTATTGTCTTTCTTCTTATTGTGATCACCTTTTTCTACAGATCGTATTCCTATTCAAGGGCTGTGATGGTATTTTTCTGGATTTCTACTATTTTCCTGCTTATTGTTTCAAGAGGTACAACAAGGCAACTCATTAGTTGGTTAAGAAAAAAGGGATTTGATCTAAAATACGTCCTTATTGTTGGTGTTAACGATCTGGGTAAAAGGGTTTTAGATAAGATAAGGGATAATCCATGGACTGGATTCAAGGTAGTAGGATTCATCAAAGAATCTTTACCGGAAAATACCAGCTTTATTTCGGAAGATAAGAATGATGTAGAAATATTAGGTGGAATAGACAGAATAAATTATGCAATAAAGGAGAAGGTCGTGGATCAGATATTCATTGCGCTTCCCCTTGAGGCACATAGGGACTTTGAAATGGTTCTAAGATCCTTAGAAAAGGAAATGGTAGATATAAGAGTAATACCTGATTTCTTCCAATTTATGACGCTTAACGCGGGCATTGAGGATTTTGATGGTCTCCCAGTTATCAATCTTTCTGAGAGTCCTCTTTATGGCTGGAATCGAGTTATAAAACGGATAGCTGATGTTATATTTTCACTTTTTATTTTAATGCTCCTGTCTCCAATAATGATAATTGTAGCTATACTAACAAAACTAACATCTCCCGGGCCTATATTCTACAGACAGAAAAGACTTGGACTTGGAGGAGAGGTCTTTGAGATGTTAAAGTTTCGCTCTATGAAGGTAGACGCAGAGAAAGACACTGGACCAATCTGGTCATCAAAGGACGATAAAAGGGTCACAGGTTTAGGAAGGTTTTTAAGAAGATTCAGCCTTGACGAAATACCACAGTTTATTAATGTAATGAAAGGAGATATGAGTATCGTTGGACCGAGGCCTGAAAGGCCTTTCTTTATAGAAGAGTTTAAGAAAAAAATCCCTAAATATATGCTAAGACATAAGATGAAAGCAGGAATTACAGGATGGGCACAGGTAAATGGTTTGAGGGGAAATACTTCACTCGAAAAAAGACTTGAGCATGACCTATTCTATATAGAAAATTGGTCTCTTGCTTTCGACTTGAAAATTATGTGGCTTACATTTTGGAAAGGACTGATAAATAAGAATGCCTAATAAGGGCAGGATTCAAGTACCCAAAAGGTCAAAAGGTCAAAGGGTTTATTCTAATCCTCGAATCCTCGAATCCTCGAATCCTAAAGTAGTGGCAATCATTCCTGCTAGATATAATTCCACGAGGCTTCCCGGGAAACCTCTCCTTGATATCCTCGGAAAACCTATGATACAGCATGTATGGGAAAAGACAAAGGCTGTAGGTAAGGTGAATAAGGTTATAGTGGCTACTGATAATGAAAAGATTTATAATGCTGTTGAAAGATTTGGAGGAGAGGCTATTATGACATCAAAGAGTCATATTACAGGTACAGACAGAATTGCAGAAGTAGTTAAAAGTCTTTCTTCTGGTATAGATATAATAGTAAATATTCAGGGAGATGAACCCACGATAGAACCTGATATGGTTGATCAGGTAATAAGTGTTTTGAGTAATGACTCCAGGGCTTCTATCGGGACGCTCTGCAAAATGATTGAAGATGTAAATGAGATTATGGATCCCAATATAGTAAAGGTGGTTTTCGATAAAGAAGGATTTGCTTTATATTTTTCTCGTTTGCCAATCCCTTTTTACAGAAATGGTGAGAAAGAAACTAAGGGAAATATCCACTATAAGCACCTTGGGATTTATAGTTACCGAAGGGAAGCACTTCTAAGTCTCAGCTCTACGAAACCTACCCCTTTAGAAATAGCAGAAAAACTGGAACAGTTAAGAGCTATAGAGAACGGTATGAGAATAAAAGTTGGGTTGACTGTTAAAGATACGATAGGGGTGGATACAAATGAAGATCTTGAAAGGGTTATAAAATATATGAGTAATAGGGGAGCCTGAAGATGGCAAAGTATATTTTTGTTACAGGTGGTGTTGTCTCCTCGTTAGGAAAAGGGATAGCATCTGCTTCGATTGGAGCTTTATTAGAGAGTAGGGGTCTTAGGGTGACTATACAGAAACTTGATCCTTATATTAATGTAGACCCGGGAACTATGAGTCCTTTTCAACATGGAGAGGTATTTGTAACAGACGATGGGGCTGAGACAGATCTAGATTTAGGTCATTATGAAAGATTTACCAAGATCAGGACTTCCCAGAAAAATAACTTTACATCCGGAAGGATCTATTACAACGTTATAACAAAGGAGAGGAGAGGTGACTATTTGGGAGGTACAATCCAGATGGTTCCACATATAACCGATGAAATAAAAAGGAATATTAAAGCCCTGGAGGATGATTCTGATGTTATTATTGTAGAAATAGGAGGTACAATTGGAGACATAGAGAGTCTTCCATTTCTTGAGGCTATAAGGCAGTTCAGATTTGATATCGGAAGGGAGAATGTTCTTTATATTCATCTTACCCTACTTCCATACATAGAGGCATCCGGGGAGCTGAAAACAAAACCTACTCAACATAGTGTGAACAAACTAAGAGAAATTGGTATCCAACCTCATATCCTTCTATGCAGAACAGACAGGTTTCCAACCCCTGATGTGAAGAAAAAGATAGCTCTCTTCTGTAATGTAGATGAAGAATCGGTAATTACAGCAAAAGATGTGGATAATATATACGAAGTTCCTATCCTTTTCCATGAAGAAGGCCTGGATGAGCAAATTGTAAAATTGTTAAAACTAAAAACGAATAAGCCAGATCTAAAAGAATGGATGACGATTGTAGAAAGGATAAAAAAGCCCGAGAATACAATATCGATAGGTCTTGTAGGTAAGTATACAAACCTGAAAGATTCGTACAAGAGCCTTGTTGAGGCACTAATCCATGGAGGCATAGCAAATAAAACAAGGGTCGAAATATCCTGGATTGATTCAGAGTCTGTAGAGAGAGACGGTGTAGAAAAACATCTTTCTGACGTAGATGGAATCCTCGTACCAGGTGGTTTTGGTATAAGGGGGATAGAAGGAAAGATAGAAGCAATAAGGTATGCAAGGGAGAAGAAGGTCCCCTTCCTTGGGATTTGTCTCGGGATGCAGTGTGCTGTGATAGAATTTGGAAGAAATGTCTGTAATCTTAAGGGTGCAAACAGTACAGAGTTCGATGAAGACACACCATACCCTATGATATACCTAATGGAGAGATGGTATGATTACAGACTTAATGTACTTCATGAGAGAACAGCTGAATCCGATAAAGGTGGAACTATGAGATTAGGAGCATACCCATGCATCCTGAAAGAAGGATCCTTTGCATATAAGGCATACGATATAAAAGAGATATATGAGAGGCACAGACACAGATATGAATTTAATAACAAATATAGAGATATCCTCATTGAAAGGGGACTAAGGGTAAGCGGTGAATCTCCTGATGGTGAACTAGTCGAGATAATCGAGATAGAGAAACATCCATGGTTTTTAGGGTGTCAGTTCCATCCAGAATTTAAATCCAGACCGATGGAGCCTCACCCTATATTCAGAGATTTTATAGCAGCAGCAATAAAGGAAAAAAAGCTTCTGTTTGATTCAGATTTTTCTACAGCACAGGTTTAACAAAACGTAGAAAAAACCAATAAGGTGAAAACAAGAGAAATTAAAATCGGAAAGATAAAGATTGGGGGGAATAATCCGCTTGTACTTATAGCTGGTCCCTGTGTTATAGAGTCAGAAAAGTCCACCATCAAAACAGCCTATAGACTTAAGTCCATCACTGAGAAGATAGGCATTTCTCTTATTTTTAAATCATCTTACGATAAAGCAAACAGAAGCTCAAAGGATTCTTTTAGAGGGCCTGGACTAAGGGAAGGCATAAAAATACTGGAAAGGGTTAAAAATGATACAGGACTTCCTGTTCTTTCAGATGTACATAGTGTTGATGAGGTAAAACCTGCATCTGAAGTTTTGGACGTACTTCAGATACCTGCATTCCTCTGTAGGCAGACTGATCTAATTATGGCTATCGCAAGAACAGGAAAACCGGTGAATATAAAGAAGGGGCAATTCCTCTCACCCTGGGATATAAGAAATATAATTGATAAGATAACTTCTGCAGGAAATAAAAATATTATTATTACTGAAAGAGGGGTTACTTTCGGATATAATAACCTTGTAGCAGACATGAGATCCCTTCCAATTATGAGGACCTTTGGTTACCCAGTAGTTTTTGATGCTACCCATAGCCTTCAACTGCCTGGTGCACAGGGAAGATCCTCTGGTGGAGAAAAGGATATGGTCCCTTACCTTGCAAGAGCTGCTGTAGCTGTTGGTTGTGATGCTTTATTTCTCGAGGTTCATGAGTGTCCAGAAAGGGCCCTCTGTGACGGGCCTAATATGATAGGTATTGTAGAACTGCCGAGCCTTCTTAAAGACATTAAGAAGATCGATAAAATAGTTAGGCGTTAATTACTTTTTAAAAATATGGTAAGGCATAAATATTCTACACCTAAATCAATCTTAAAAAACAATTATTGGTCTCCCTATATAGTTGGGATACTTTTGGGATTAACTCTTCTCTCTTCATTTTATATAATGGGTTGGGGACTTGGTGTATCAAAAGCTTTAACAAGATTTACAGCCTATGTATTACACGTACCATTCCCTCAGAAGATAGAAAAAAACACCTACTTTAAAGACTATATCAAGGAAGAAAAACCTTTGAAGGATTGGATTGTCTTTGAAGTCTCTGGTATGTTCTTGGGAGGACTTGTAGGCTCAATTACAGGTAGAAGATTTAACTTAAGAGTTGAAAGAGGACCCAGGATTAATATTGCAAAAAGGTTTATTGCAGCTATTTTCGGCGGTATTATCGTAGGATTTGCTACAAGACTTGCACGTGGATGCACAAGTGGTGTTGCTCTCAGTGGTGGTGCGATGTTGACAGTGGGTGGATGGGCATTTGTAATCGGAATGTTTAGTGGAGGTTATGCGATTGCTTTTCTTGTTAAGAGGTTATGGAAATGAACGCTCCACTTTATACCTATAATCTATTCAGTTATGACGTCGGTCTTGTAATAGCAATGGTTATAGGTTTTTTCTTCGGTTTTTTATTAGAACGTGCCGGTCTTGGTAATCCCCGTAAACTTACTGATATTTTTTATTTTGAAGACTTCACAGTCCTCAAGGTAATGTTTTCAGCAATTGTTACCTCATCTATAGGCTTATGGATACTCTCAAAAACGGGTTCAATAAATCTAAAGGATGTTCTTGTTGTTCCTACATATCTTTGGCCACAACTCATTGGAGGATTTATCCTTGGAATAGGTTTCGTAATTGGCGGTTATTGTCCTGGGACAGCAGTTGTTGGTATGAGTTCAGGCAGGTTTGATGCTTTAATATTTGTAATGGGACTTATGCTCGGTATCTGGCTTTTTGCTGAGGGTTATCCGTATATAAAAGGTTTTTATTTATCAGGTTATATGTCAGATATGTCTTTAGATAAATGGTTAGGTATTACCCGTGGAATGGTTATCTTGGCAATAACGCTTCTTGCCTTTATTGCTTTTTGGGGAGCTGAAAAAATAGACAAATAATCCATATGGTTATTGAGAACGCAAAAAGAGTTTTAAGGATAGAAGCCGAATCCATACAATCTCTTATCGAAAGGATTGGAGAGGAGTTTCTTCAGGCTATAGACATACTTTTATTCTGCAAGGGAAGGGTAGTAGTGACAGGGATGGGAAAGTCAGGGATCATAGGAAAGAAGATCGCCGCAACACTTGCAAGTACTGGCACACCTGCTCTTTTCCTGAATCCAGCAGAAGGTATTCATGGTGACCTTGGAATGATAACAAAAGGCGATGTACTTATCGCCATATCCAACAGCGGTGAAACAGAAGAACTAAATAAAATCCTTCCACTTATAAAACGGCTTGACATCAAACTTATATCTCTTACGGGAGGACTGAATTCTACACTTGCAATGATATCAGATGTAGTTCTGGACGTTGGAGTTAAGGAAGAGGCATGCCCTCTCGGTTTGATTCCTACAGCAAGTACAACAGCCGCTTTAGCAATGGGGGATGCCTTAGCTGTAGCTCTTCTTGAAAAGCGAGGATTTAAAGAAGAAGATTTTGCATTTTATCATCCTGGAGGAACATTAGGCAAGAAACTTCTTCTAAAAGTTGAAGACCTTATGCATAAAGGTAAAGATATACCTGCTGTTTATGAAGATGCCAGTATGAAGGATGCTATTCTTGAGATATCCTCAAAGAAACTCGGAATGACTTCTGTTTTGGATAATAAAGGAAAGCTCAGTGGTATAATCACAGACGGTGATCTTAGGAGATTGCTTGAGAAGGGTGAAACGGATATATTCAGAATAAAGGCAAATGATGTTATGACCAGAAACCCGAAAACTATAAAAGGTAATGAACTGGCTGCTAAAGCGGTATCAATAATGGAGCAACACTCCATAACATCATTGATGGTAGTTAATGAAGATAATAAACCGGAAGGTATAATCCATCTACATGATTTACTAAAGACAGGGGTGGTATGAAAAGAAGTTCTGAGTCTAAAGTTAAGAGATTAAAGTTAGAAAGGAAAGCAAAAAAAGTCAAACTATTAATTCTCGATGTCGATGGGGTGATGACTGATGGAAGGATAATATTTGATAATAACGGTAATGAGATTAAGGCATTCCATGTAAGGGACGGACATGGAATTAAAATGGCCCAAACTGCAGGCATCTTAATCGCTATCATTACAGGAAGAAAATCTGAAGTTGTTAAGATAAGGGCACTTGAGCTCGGCATTAAAGATGTCTACCAAAGGGCACTAAATAAGGTTGATATTTATGAGAAGTTACTAAAAATGTACGGCATGAAAGACGAAGAAGTTGCCTTTATCGGTGACGATATAAATGACTTACCAATTTTAAAAATGGTGGGCTTTTCCGTAGCAGTATCAGATGCAGATACACATATAAGAAACAAGGTAGATTATGTGACAGAAATGGGTGGAGGTCAAGGAGCTGTTAGAGAGGCTATAGATATAATTCTGAAGGCACAGGGTAAATGGGAAGGCATAAAAAATAAACTAAATAAATTCTGATGTCCGAACATTTAATGTATGGAAACGAAATTCTTCAATCTGCCGAATGCGATTACACTCCTGAGAATATTTCTTATTCCTATTTTTATCTTATTACTTGTTTCTCCAACACCTTTTAAATCAATTGTATCCGCCGTTGTTTTCAGTCTTGCTGCATTCACTGATTGGCTTGATGGATATATTGCAAGAAGGTCAGGCCAGATTACAAAATTGGGAATACTGCTCGATCCCATTGCAGATAAACTTCTTATTAGCGCCTCACTCATACTCTTGGTAGATATGGACAGGATTCCTTCTTGGATAGCGGTTGTTATTATTGGTAGAGAATTTGGGGTAACAGGTTTACGAGCTATAGCCTTCTCAAAGGGAAATGTGATATCAGCTGAAATTGCTGGGAAAATAAAGATGATTACTCAGATATTGGCAGTAATATTTCTCTTAATCAGTGGTAAACACCTTGGATTAGATCTATTCTTAATAGGAACTGTGGCATTGTGGATTGCTATGATTCTATCAGTTATATCGGCTGTAAGATATTTTATAGTTTTCTGGAAGCAGATAGATATAACATGAAAGCCCTTGTTATCATAACCCTATCATATCTCCTCGGTTCTATTCCATTCGGAGTTCTAATCTCTAAGTATAAAGGAATTAATCTTAAGGAAAAAGGAAGCGGAAATATCGGGGCAACAAACGTACTGAGGACTGTAGGAAAAGGTGCTGCAGCATTTACCCTTCTGGGTGATTTACTAAAAGGTTCATTGTCTGTATTTATAGCAAATAACTTTCTACATGAACCATGGATAGCATTTACAGGTATCGCTGTTATATTAGGACATATATTCCCTGTATTTATAAGGTTCAAGGGAGGGAAGGGAGTAGCAACCACTTTTGGCGTTGTCTTGATTTATTCTCCGATAGTAGCCATATCAGCAATTTTACTATGGTCTGTTGTCGTATTTATTTTCAGATATTCTTCTTTGGGTGCAGTCATTACTTTTCTTTTCTTACCTGCTATAGTGTCTATTTTAGATCCAGATAAGATGAAACTATACTTTTCCTCATTTATATCAATAATAATAATTTTAAAACATAAAGATAATTTACTAAGGATATTTAAAGGGACAGAGACAAAAATTGGTATACGGTTATGATTTGTTTAGAGGTACGGATGTAAATAGACCTTTGGATTAATTATGGTTTTAGAGGGAACGATAAAGGATTTTAGTCTTGCAGACATAAAAAATGAAGGTTAACGAGATATTCAAGGGTATTCAAGGAGAGTCGAGCTTTACAGGACTTCCCTGTACATTTATAAGACTAACAGGGTGTAATCTAAGATGTTCCTATTGCGATACCACTTATGCATTCTATGAAGGAATAGATATGGGAGTTGAAAATATTATTCGTGAAGTAATAAAACTTGATTCTCCAGAATCAAGACAAAGGTTTGTTGAGATTACAGGAGGGGAACCCCTTCTTCAGGAAGAGGTTTATCCTCTTACAAAGGGATTACTCGATTTAGGATATACAGTACTGTTAGAAACTAATGGGAGCCTCGATATAGAAGGTCTTGACAGCAGGGTAATAAGGATAATGGATTTAAAGACTCCGGGGAGTGGAATGTCGGATAAAATGGATTTTAAAAATATAGAAAATCTGAAAGTGAGGGATGAGGTAAAATTCGTTATATCTAACAGAAAAGATTACGAATGGTCTAAAGAGATATTAAAGGAATATAGATTTCTCCCTTGTATTATTCTGTTCTCAACTGTTCACGGGATACTTGATCCAGGTATTCTTTCCAAATGGATTCTGCAGGATGCCCTTTCTGTGAGGCTTAATTTTCAATTACATAAATATTTATGGGGAGAAAAAGAGTTCAGGATACTGAGTTCAGTCTTTAAAGTAAATACCACTAAATAAAAGTTGCTTGACTCGAAATATGATGAAGACGATATGAAGAAGGCAGTAGTATTATTAAGTGGTGGGATAGATTCTACTACTACAATGGCGATAGCAAAAGAAGAAGGTTATGAGCTTTATGCACTTAGTTTTAATTATGGCCAGAGACACAGAATAGAACTTGAATCTGCAAAGAAAATTGCAAAAAGCCTCGGAGCAAAAAAACATTTAATAATCATTTTCGATTTGAGAAAAATAGGGGGATCTGCCCTTACATCTCATATAGAAATACCTAAAACAGTCAGGAGTTATAAGTCAGAAGTTAGAAGTATATATACAAAAAAAGAAGAACTAAAAATAATGAATTCGGAATCTCAACCTTCGACCATCCCCATTACCTATGTGCCTGCAAGAAATACAATCTTTCTGTCTTTTGCCCTTGCCTGGGCAGAGGTTTTAGATGCTGAAGACATCTTCATCGGTGCAAATTCATTAGATTATAGTGGTTATCCAGATTGTCGTCCTGAGTATATGAGGGCATTCGAAAATATGGCAAACCTCGCTACTAAAGCATCAGTAGAAGGGAAAAAACATTTTATAGTAAAGACCCCGCTGATAAAGATGACCAAAGCAGATATTATAAAAAAGGGGTTAGAGTTAGGAGTGGATTATGGGATCACATGTAGCTGTTATGACCCGACCCCTGAGGGATTCCCATGTGGAACTTGTGATAGTTGTAACTTCAGAGAAAAGGGATTTTATGAAGCTGGGATTAAAGACCCTTTAATAAAAAATATGTCGGATAAGTCAAAAAGATTGCGATAGGTAAGGCACCATGTTTTCGTTCTGGTGTTATCCCTTCCTATTTTCTATGCTTTCTATCCTTCCGTCCACCATTTTTGCTATCTTGTTACAGTTATAGGCCAATCTTTCGTTATGAGTAACAATAACAAAGGTTATTCCTCTTTCTTTATTAAGACTTTTTAAAAGTTCAAAGACTGCATCACCTGTCTTTGTATCTAAGTTTCCTGTTGGTTCGTCAGCAAGAACTACAGATGGGTCGAGTATTAGTGCTCTGGCTACTGCTACCCTCTGCTGTTCCCCTCCTGAAAGTTCGCCGGGTCTGTGATTAATTCGATCCCCCAAACTTACTTCTTTTAGTAACTCATTAGCCTTAGTTAATGCATTATCCCATTTCATTCCATAAATAAGTGCGGGCATAATAGTATTCTCGAGTGCAGTAAATTCCGGGAGCAGATGGTGGAATTGAAATACAAAACCTATCATTCGATTTCTGAATCTTGCCAGATCATCTTCTCTTTGCTGAAAGATGTCTAAGTTGTCATAAAAGACTTTCCCTGAACCTGGCCTGTCAAGTGCGCCAAGGATATGAAGCAAGGTGCTTTTTCCAGCTCCTGAAGCACCTACAATAGCAAGGACTTCCCCCTTAAGTACCTCGATATTTATTCCTTTCAAGACATGGAGAGGCTCCGGTTTAGTTGGAAAGGATTTATGAATTTCTAAAACCTTTATCAGTGGTGTCATTTCAACTGCTTATTCGTATCGTAAAGGCTCGATCGGATCGAGTCTCGCTGCCTGCCAAGAAGGATAAATTGTAGCAATAAGGGTTATAACTAATGCAGAAGCTGAGACAACGAGAAAATCAAAAACGTTCATTTTTACAGGAAGATGGGTCAAGCCGTAGTAAATATCGCTCGGAAGGGAGATAAACTGATATGTCTTGAGAAAATAGCAGACAAGATAGCCAGACATAATTCCAAGAACAGTACCTGTAATCCCTATAATAATCCCCTGTACCATGAAGACGTTCATAATTGCTTTATTGGTTGCACCCATAGATTTAAGTATTGCTATTTCCCTGTTCTTCTCCATAACTATCATAATGAGAGTACTTATGATATTAAAAGCGGCTACAAATATTATAAGGATAAGTATTATAAACATTGCAATTTTTTCGAGTTTGAGGGCAGAGAAAAGGTTTCTGTTCATCTGCATCCAGTCTCTTGCAAAATATGGCATCCCTAAAAATTCAGCTATATCATCTGCTACTATCTTAGCTTTATATATATTGTCTATTTTCACATCTATTCCAGTTACACTTCCTCCAAAATTAAAAAATTTCTGTGCCTCCCTGAGGGAGACATATGCCAGATTAGAGTCAAACTCATACATGCCTGAATCGAATATACCAACCACTTTTAATTCTTTGATCTTTGGAGCTAATCCCATGGGAGTCAAGGTTCCGAATGGTGAAAGAAGTCTCAATTTGTCTCCAGGGAAAGCAGAAAGGTTTCTCGAAAGCTCTTTCCCTATAATTAAACCTTCCTCTGAGAGAGGTTCTATTCTGCCTTCCTTCATATATTTAGTTAATTCTGTAACTCCTTTCTCCATCTCTGGATCTATTCCACGAATTAAAACTCCGACCGCCTTTGTTTCAGAAGTAAGCATTCCCTGACCAAGTACAAAAGGGGCAGCAGAAATCACATGGCTTCTGCTTTTAACCTTTTCCATTACGACCTTATAATTTTTAAGATTTCCTCCATACTCCATAACAACAACATGGGATTTTATCCCTAAGATTCTCTCTCTAAGATAATCCTGTGCACCTGTCATTACAGACAGTACAATTATCGTGGCCATGACACCAAGTGTAACCCCACCGATAGAGATAAGGGTATTAACAGATATAGATCTTTGTTTCTTCTTGGCCTTAAGATATCGCAACCCAATAAATAGTTCGTATGGAACCTTCACTGTTTCGATTCCTCTTTGAGTTGGGGAAAAAGGATTACATCCCTTATAGAAGGCGAATTGGTTAATATCATTACAAGTCTATCAATACCTATACCTTCTCCCCCTGTAGGGGGCATTCCGTATTCAAGTGCCCTTATGAAGTCTTCATCCATTCTATGTGCCTCTATATGACCTGCTTGTAGTTCAAGCACCTGCCTTTCGAACCTTGTACGCTGGTCTATAGGATCATTAAGTTCTGAGAAGGCATTAGCTATCTCCCTGAAAGCTATGAATAACTCAAAGCGCTCGACTAAATTAGGGTTATCGGGACACCGCTTTGCAAGTGGAGAGATATCTGTAGGATAGTTAATTATGAAGATAGGCTGAAAAAGGTTTGGCTCAACCACCTCTTTAAATATCTCATCAAGGATCTTTCCATGTGAGAAATCATCTTTTATCTGTATACCAAGAGTTTTAGCATATTCCCTGGACTTTTCAAAATTAGTGGGATCGATATTACCAGAAGAATAATTTTTTATGGCCTCCATGTGAGTAACCCTTGGCCAGGGTGGTGCGAGATCTAAACTTTTCCCTTCGAATTCAAATTTCATAGCTCCAAAAACATCTTTTGCAACTGTTGAGATCATTTCTTCAGTAAAATCCATCAGATCATTATAATCAGCATATGCCATGTAGAATTCAAGCATTGTGAATTCGGGATTATGTCTTGTTGATATTCCTTCATTTCTGAAATTCCTGCTTAGCTCATAGACTCTATCTAATCCTCCTACTATAAGCCTTTTTAAGTAAAGTTCAGGGGCAATCCTTAGATAAAGGTCCATATTAAGGGCGTTGTGGTGTGTTACAAAAGGCCTTGCAGTTGCACCACCAGGTATAGCCTGCATCATGGGTGTTTCTACCTCTAAGAATCCCTTACTATCAAGAAATCGTCTTATTGACTTTATTAGTAATGCTCTCTTAATAAATACATCCTTTACCTTGGTATTTACAATAAGATCAAGATATCTCTGGCGGTATCTGATCTCTACATCTTTTAAACCGTGCCACTTCTCTGGTAGTGGTCTAATGGACTTTGTAAGAAAAGTGAGTTTTTCTGCTTCTATTGTAAGTTCACCGGTTTTAGTTCTGAAAAGCCTACCCTCTATACCGATAAAATCACCCATATCCAGTTTTTTTACCAAATTATACTGTTCTCCCAATATCTCTTTCCTCAGATATATCTGAATCTTTCCAGTTCCATCTTGAATATGGCAGAAGGTTGCTTTACCGAACCCTCTGAAAGATATAATCCTTCCTGCTACAGTGCAGGCAATACTTTTGTTTGTAAGTTCATCTGGAGATATCTCTGCATACCCATTCATGATTGAGCTCGCAGTATCCTTAACCTTAAATGGTCTACCAAAGGGATCTATTCCTAACAACTTCAACTCATCGAGTTTCTTTAATCTCTGTTGTATCAGTTCATTTATATCTTCCATTTATCACCTTAATATTCTTAAAGATTATATTAATCTAACATCTTGTAAGTCAAGCATATTATCAGGTGGTTACTTATAAAGGTTGCATAAATTGTTTTTTTCCTCAAATTTATGTATTCCCCAGTTCAATAAGGAAGTGCAACACTTAGGATAAAATAGTATCCTAAGTG
>CAKKSD010000041.1 GCA_919902995.1 Thermodesulfovibrionia bacterium | reverse complement strand
CAGACCGGACAGTTTATGTGCTCTATAACCGGACAATTCTATTTGTTGACAACATTTTGCCTGCATATTGCAGGCAGTTTTGCAGGCAAAACGCAGCAACCAAAAAGAGGAAAAACTTGAAAATGCTGTTCCTGGGAACAGAGAAAACGTTAATAACTTCTCCATTACCCTACATACTTGACTTTTCGCGGTTTGTAAGGGTAGTCGGGAATGTTTTAAAGAAAACAACCCCTGCTCTTCCGTCTGATGTACTTTATAAAAAATCTGGTTGACATTCATACTTCTTTTTTGTGATACTATTGTTAGATGATAGCATCATTTAAAGACGAGGAGTCCGAATTTGTATGGAAGGGGCGGTTTTCAAAGAAGATAAGGCTACCCTCTCAGATTCATAATACGGCGAGACGAAAATTGAGAATGATTGCTGCAGCAACGACACTTAAAACACTGAGGGTTCCTCCCAATAATAGACTTGAGGCATTAAAGGGAACCAGAGAAGGTCAATGGAGCATAAGGATAAATGACCAATGGCGTATATGTTTTAAGTGGGAAGGTGGAAACGCCTTTGATGTTGAAATAACAGATTATCATTGAAAGGAGGTTAGTATGAGGACATTAAAGAATATACACCCCGGAGAAGTGCTTAAAGAAGAATTTTTGGAGCCGATGGGGATATCCGTCTATCGCCTCTCTAAAGAAACAGGCCTGTTACAAACAAGATTAGGCCAGATTATAAAGGGTGAAAGAGGCGTTACAGCAGAAACTGCTTTAAAGCTCGGTAAGTTTTTCGGCATCCCAGCAGAGTTCTGGATGAATCTGCAGACGCTTTATGATATTGAAGAGGCACAAAAACGGTATAAGAAAGATATTGAATCCATTCACACAGTCAACAAACTTAAATACGCAAATGTGTGAATGTTAACGTTACAACAAAGAAAAACGGACTAACTAAAAAGTAACCCCGCAGCAAGCTGCGGGGTATCATAAACTAAAAAACAACATCGTCATTCCGCACTCGCCTGCCCTCGAAGTTATCAATCGGGGGATGCGGAATCCAGGAACATAAATACTGGATTCCTGCTTTTAGCAGGAATGACAAAACAAAATGTTTCCCAACCGCTGCAAGCAGCGGGTTATCAGTTTTAGCAAAATGTCAATTTAATTATAGTTAGTAAGCATTATCTCTTCTGTGATAAAAAACCAATAAACATTTTTAAGTGTCACCCTGAACTTTGCCCTGAAATAAATTCAGTGTCTCCGATTTCAGGGTCTCATAAGTCTTTGATTTGTTTAGAACCTGTCCTGATGAAGATTTGGAAGACACTGGAATCTGCTCTCATTCCCGCCTTTACAGGCGGGGAGTTCCCACTGCATTAAAGTTCCGATTTTCCGGAATGTACTGCTATGTTACAGTAAATATTCCTGTACCTGTGCCTGACTGTCCGTCTGGATTCGTTACTGTTACATCTCTTGTCCCTGTGGATGCATCGGAGTCTATAGTTATATTAACTGTAAGTTGTGTAGAGCTAACAAAACTGGTGGAGTTGACTGTTATACCAGATCCAAATGTTACTGTTGCCCCACTTACAAAGTTAGTGCCATATATGTACACAGTATAGCTATTGCCTGTTGAACCACTATTAGGACTTACAGAGGTTACTGTTGGGGCGGCCGTACCTATACCTCCACCGAGCCTTGGAAGGTAGAATGTGGTCGCGATCTTATTACCAAAACCATTCTTCCCTGAAAGATATACACTCGCACTTGAATAGGAAATAGAACTCGGACCGGGGACTAAAGTGATAGGTACGTCTTCGGCCTCCCCCTTAACTGGGATATAGATATAGATTGAATTATTTTGGGTAGAGGTAAGGATGATAGATCCGTCTCCACTGAAATATGTTAAAGTATAGCTCGTAAGTGTAACATCATATAAGGAATTAGGGGTGGTAACTGAAGTGTCTTTGAATGTATTCTTTACAGTTATGGTTACGGTGTTACCACTCAGAGTTACAGATGTTACCTGCAGATAGCTACCGGGTGCATTTTCCTCGTCTTTCCCCCCTGGCCTGCCACAGTAAAAGATAGATAGAGATATTAAGATAATGCCAATTACCTTTATAGATTTCATGTTCGCCTGTCCCATTGTCATTCCGAAGGCTGAGATTCCTCTTTCTTATCCTTCTTTTCTTCTTCCTTATCCTTCTTTTCCATCTTCCTCTTTTCTTCTTCTTTCTCTAACTTCCTCAGTGGTTTCTTTAGGTCCTTAACTTTTTCTTTGAACTTTTGTGTTATAACATCTACATCTATCTTATTTTCTATTACATGTGGGGTAAGAAGAATTATCAGCTCTGTTTTTTCATTTTTATTTACTGTATATCTAAAGAGATTTCCAATAAGTGGAATCTTGCTTAAAAGCGGGATGCCTTCATAGTCTCTCTTACTTATTTCTCTCATAATTCCTCCTATAACAATGCTCTGGCTATGGCTTACTACAATAGCTGTCTTTGCTTCCCTCTTAGAAAAAGAGGGATAAGAAAGCCCGCCAACATTTACATCGGTTGATTGTTCGCTTACCTCCTGAGTAATGTCCAGCACCACTGTTCCTTCATCATTGATTACAGGTTTCATCTTGAGTTTTACTCCTACGGTCTTATACTGGATACTCTGGGATAGGGGGGTCTGGGCTCCGGTAACTTGCTGTGTTACACCGGTCGATATTGGAACCTCTGAACCAATATCAATACTCGCCTCCTGATTATCTTTTACGAGGAGATGTGGGCTCGACAAGACATTAACCTTTCCCTCAGTCGCTAAGGCATGGAGCATTGCCGTTAGCCTTCCTGCCTCATAGAGTAAATAGGAATATCCTCCTGTAGCAGGAGTCAGTCCACCTGATATACTTGGTGGAAGTGGGCTTTCTTCAACTGAATATAACGATGTTCCAGGTCTGAACTGGCTCAGGCCTTCAAAGGTATGGGTCTCTCCAAAAACATTTGCCTTTCCCTGACTCAGAAGTGACCATTGAATTCCAAAACGGGTTTCATCAGTAAGGGTTACCTCTGCTATAAGAACCTCTATCAAGACCTGCCTTGGATATACATCAAGCATTTTTATTGTTTCAACTATCTGTTTATAATCCGCAAAAGATGCAAGGATTACGATGGAATTGGTGGGTTCATAGACAACAATCTTTATCTCCCCCGTTCCTCTTGTTTCAAAAACCTCTACCTTCTGTGTAGTTTGGGGAGTTTGAGTAGATTTGGGGGCTATAGTCGTAGTTGTTGTTGCTGGTTTTGTTGCTGGTTTTACACCTTCCTTTGTCTCATATATAGCCTTAAGGACCTCTGCTATCTCCTTTACCTTTACATTCCTTACAGGGTAGACGAATGTCGTAAGACCACGCGGTACAATCTCTTCATCAAGTTTTTTTGCCCATTCTTCGATTGTCTTTAGGAATTTCTCATTTGGTGAGAATATGATAAGCTCGTTAAGCCTTTCTAAGGGTATGAGGGAAATCCCTTCTCTTCCAAAAGTAATGGTATTAATGATATTCATAAGCTCTCTTGAAAGCGTCCTGACATCAACATTCTTAGGGTTGAAAATCCTTATTCTTGTACTATTGATAAGCGAGGGTTCTCTTCCTTTCGGGACTATTATATAAAAGTTTTCTGATTTCACGACTGCGAGACCATTCACCTCGAGGATTGTTTCAACGATAGAAAAGAGCTCGCTGGCAGGTATCTTTTTTGTAGAATATATCGTTATCTTCGCTGTAACACCTGGGGCAATGATGAAATTCAATCCTGTGACATCGCTCACAAGGGTAATTATATCCCTCAGATCAGCATCATCGAAATTTAGCAGGACAAACTTCTCAGGGGTGGGTTGTGGAGAGATAGGAGGGGGAGGTTTTTCCTCAGGTTTTATCTCTTGAGGAGGTGATACCTGGGTTACTTCAACAGGGGGGGCAGAGGGAATCTCTTCCTTTTTGATATCCTTGGACTTTGTAGCACAGGAGATAATTATTAATGGAACAATTAAAAATACAAGTTTTTCATTTTTCATGTTAAGGTTAATACCCCTGGAAGTAGCCAAACTATAACTCAAGGAACTCCCTTTCGTCAAGTCCTTTATAAGATCTTTTCGGCAAAGACAGGCATAATTTAACTCTTTCTACGTATACAATATTTAACCTTTTCCGAAAAACTGTCAGAATGCACCGCCTTTCTTTCAGATGGATATGAAAAGATGCACACTAAAGCCTTTTATGCGGTGCAAAAGATGTTGTTTGCTGGCATGTCTTTTTTCCCGAGGGTATAGTATCTTCAAGAATATTGTCTTATTTCAATAGGATAGCTCACTCAGTAAATTGGTGCTACCTCAGAGGATCATTCCATAGTTTCAGTCATTGGAGAATGAGGTTGTGGAGGTAGGGCTGGAGTAGGCGATTTTTGAGGAACTATAGGAACAGGCCTTTGAGTCGGTTTTGGTGGAACAGCACCTGCCATGGTTGGCGGAGATAAGATCTTTATCTCTCTGAGGTTAACAACAATTTTATCTTCTCCTCTCAGGAGTAAAACTCTGTTGCTCTCTATTTCTGCGACTATAAAATTACCTATGTGGTCTTTTACACGGTATTTCTTCCTTTTATTCGATATTGGGTCTTCAAGGATAGCAATCCTATCGTCATCCATAATCAAAACACCAAAGAGTTTTAGCTTAGTTGATAAAGACAAGCCAGGTTTTATATCCTCACCCACCAATCCAGTCCTGCTTGGTCTGAATAGATCTTTCTGAGTAACTATCTTATAAAAATTGATGTCCTTCTTTGTTTCAGTAATTTCTGTTTTTTCTTTCTGTGAAAATGTTTTTTTCTGAGGAAGAACCTTTTCCTCTGGTTTTGTCCATATCCCATACAATCTAAATGCGAGAAAGAGGACTAAGAATGATAAGATAATGTTTATAAGAAAAAACCTCCTCATTAGATATTTCCTTCTTTCTCAGAACGAGTCGATTCCGCTTTTTTACTTTCATCAAACCTTCTCATCAGTCCCTTCACCATTAGATTAACATGGATATCACCTGGTTTTTTCAGGTTCGTCACTCTTATCTTCATATCAGGGATAGTGAGAAGAAAGGGAGATGTTTCTATACTATTAAGAAGATTGCTGAGTCTTGAAACTGTAGATACAAAAGTTATCTCAACAGAAATAGCAGTGTAGGCATTAATACTTACAGGGTTTATAATCCTCTCAGACTTTACCTCTATCTCCGCAGCGATGGTCATATTTTTAAGGATCTTCTGTAGCTCTGCAGTCCCTACTGCTGGTTTATCTCCTGGTATAAGCCCTTTTTCAGCATCTTCCAGTTCTATCCTTGCCTCAATGATTCTCTTCTCGGTCTCTTCCCTCTCAGAGATTTTTCCTATCGTGTGGCTTAACTGTATTCTCTTAACTTCCTTCTTTGAAGCAAGATTCATCCTGTATACTGAAAACCAGTCGTTTAAAAGATATGAAAAGATAAGGAATGCAGCGATACAACCTAAGATGATTACCTTCTTTTCCCTTTTGCCTAACTTAACTTTCATCTCCCTTTTCCCATGGGCATTGGTGCGCCCACTTTTCCCTGGGATTTATCCATAAGGGTCTCTTCTGTTATTGTCTTTTTGACTGTCGGTGGATTCCGGGGAATCTCTTCCCTTATCATCTCAGGTTTTACCTGTTTCGGAGATGTTCTAACAGAGAGATCCATACCTGCAACCTTTTTAGACAGAACCTTTATTCTGAACCTCTCCTTTCCTTCAGCATCTGATGTTATAGGGCCTGCAAATTCAACATTTTCGAATACAGGAGAATTTTCTAATAAGGGAATCAGCTTTGATGCCGCATTAGCAAATCCACTGATAATTATCTCCCTTCTGGTTTTTCCGTTAGTGTCTTTCATTTCCTTCTGCTCTGATGTCTCTGAATAATCAAGGCTTAAAAGCCATGCGTCATCTGGTATAACTCTTGTGAGCTCTGAAAGGGTATCGAGTTTGCTCAGGTCTTCCTTTTTAAACTTAACAAGAAGTCCCTTTCTTTCTTCGATACCCTTTATCTCCTTCCGGATCTTCTCAACAGTATCTGCATGAGACCTAAGGCTCTCTATCTTCTTCTCCACACGTTTTATTTCAATACCTTCCTTTATGACATAGCTCGCCAATATTGACAATCCAAGTAATATAACCGTCACTAAAGTAATTATCGTAGGGTATAGATCTTTCCTGTTTATTCCGACTTCCTTCTTATGGGGGAGAAAGTTTATCTTTGTCTCTGCCTCACCAAGCCCCCTCAGGGCCAGTCCTGTAGCAGGTATCAGGGAATAGAGGTCGTGCCTTTCCATCTGCCTCATAATAACCTTTCCGGCTATATCCTCTATCCTTGCACCAGGATATATCCTTTCTCTGACCAACTCGATAAGGCCGGGTTTAAGAGAACCAGGGCCTGAGAGGATAAGGTTTTCGATCTTCCTATCTCTTCCTTTTGTATCAATATTTGAAAGGGCAATATCTATTTCTCTTGAGAGTCCTTCTATAAATGAGTCCCCATTACTCAGAACCCTCGAATATTTCAGAACCCCACCCTGCAACAACTCCAATTCAATATCCCTTTGCCCCATAAAGATAAGTGTATCAATCTTATTATCAGAAAAACCGTTACCGAACCTTAATGCATTGATAATACCGAAAGTAGAGAGATCGAAAATCTTTGGCTTCAGCGGAACCCTTTCAAAGAGGTCCTTCAGATAATCTATCAGGTCCTTCTTCACGGCAGTAATAAGAACCCTGTAAATATTCTCATCTGCCTTCTCCATAACTTCAAAATCATAGTAGACATCTTCCTGGCTGAAAGGCAGGTGTTTTTCAATCTCATACTCCAACAACTGAGTAATGTTCGCCTTATCAAGGGAAGGGATTTCGATGAACCTCAAGACAGCCAATTTCCTCGGTATACCTACTACCGTCCTTTCAGATCTTACCCTTGCATGACTGATAAACTTTTTAAAGGAATCCACAAACTCAGCTTCTGCCTCAGGGGCGAGGGGGAAAGAAAATGGCACCATTAGGGAATTCTGTATCTTTGTCTCACTAAGGGTTCTCCTGAGATGGACAAGGACTACAGCATCTTCCCTGATCTCTATTCCAAGCGAGTTCTGGTAGGGAATCATATATTAAATATACTTTAAATAAATGCTATGGTCAAGAGCCATTAGTCAAAGACTTTTATCTAATTACCTGGCCCTTATCTATTAATATAGAAATTATCATTCCAATAAAGAACCTTTATTTTATTCTGTGTTTTAGTTACAACCGCTTTTACTGTCCTGTTAACAGAGTTTTTATGTCCTCCTGTTGATATTATCATAAAATTTGTAGACTTGATTACACTATTACGGATATTTATTAAAGGTGATGCAAAACACCCTATCTGTTCCCTCTGGGCATTTATGATATCAGCCTGGATACTTCCGAAGACCGCCTCAAGGACCTCTTTCGGTGCTGTATTAATATTTATCATGCCTGAACTTTTCACAGTAAGAAACTTTGACACTCCTTTGTATGAATTCTCCCCCTCCTTTCCCGCAGAGCCGTAGAAGATCTCCTGTGTCATCCCCTTTACAAGGAGGAGTTCCTCTACAGTATCGAAGTTCCTGTCCTTAGAACTGTACGGCTCCTGCAGAGAACGGTAATAGTCCTCTTCAGCGCCGTTCAGATGTTTGAGATTATCAGGATCCTTCCAGTCTATTATAGAGTCTACTATTGTATCAAGTACTTTATCTTTTACACCTGTAGAAATGAAAAGTCTCTTCAACATATCAGGTGTAGCGGTATTGAGATTAAGTTTTCTTTCCTCGTCTATAATTACATAAGAGTATGTTCCATTTTCGAGCTTAAGACCCTCCCTCTGAGGTGCCTCCTTTTTCTCTTCTTCTCCTTTCCCTATCTCTTTAAAAATTAACTGGCCTTTCTCATCAAGGCATTGGACAAACGATGGGGTTATGATCTCCTCTTTGGCCTTCTCTATTCCTGCAAGGGCAAGGTAGTAAGACCCTGACTCCTCCTTGAAGTTCCTTGTGATATTTATTTCTGTTCTCATAGATGTCGAAAACTCAGCTACTATAATAGTAAGAAGAACAAGTATCCATAAAGTAAGAATAAGGGCAACGCCGTTTTCGTCAATTTCTTTTATACGATATTTCTCTTTCATCTAAATGTTGACAATCTTCACATGCCCCCTTCTGTACTATATGCGATAGGAACTGAGATAAGAAGAGGCGGTAAGGACAATTCCTCCTTTCTGTTAGATCCCTTTTGTTTTAAATAGATTGACACCTTAATAACCTCCGGCAGTCTCCCCTTCTCTTTACTGTCCCAATATGTCTCCCAATCTTCCTTATTTTTTTCATAGTATTCAAACCTTATATCTTTAATCCACGGATCAAGGATAATCTCCTTTCCTTTTGCTTCATCGAGTTCCTTATCAGGAAGTCTCTTCTCCTTCAGCATCAAACCATTATCCTTCGTATAATATGAAACCCATTTCATCCCGCCTTTCCCGTCAGTTTCGACCGCAGATGTGACAAAACTGATAGAATCGGATTTTCCTTCAAAGGCTATCTTTTTATCAGCCATCTTGTCTGTCTGGTAAGGATAGGTGGATCGTATTTCAAAAGAAAGTCTCTCCCAGAGAATCCTTATCCTCTGCGTTTCATCTACAATCTCTTCCCCCTTCTCCCATGCCTTTACTCCAATCCTGAGGCCACTTCCAATAATAAGAATGATTACCACTAATATGGCGAAGGCAATAATAAGTTCAAGAAGGGTGAAACCTCTTTCTTTGAAGTCTGAAGTATTCATTCTTTCGAAGGCACAGTCTTAAGGGTTACCAGCTCAATTGCCTTCTCTCCTCCTATGCCGGGGAAAAGAACCTTAACCTTAATCTTATAGGTTTTCAGTTGTTCATTGGTTTTAATTCCCGAATCTTTATCTTTATCAAGAGGCATCACTTCGCTCTGCCAGCGGTATCCGTTCTTAAACTCACCTGTATCAGAACCCTCTTTTGGCCCTATCAATATCTCGTCCATTTTCCCCTTTGCGTAAATTAATCCCTTTGTGTAATCCTTCGAAACCCTTCCTGACCTGAGAGCACCAGAAAAAAGTTCCATAACCAATACCAGACCTATCCCGATAATGGCAATAGCCACTATCACCTCCAGAAGGCTGAAACCTCTAAAACATTTTAAATTTGCAATTTGAAATTTGAAATTTCTCATTTTGCAAGGGTCACCCTGCCAGTAGCAGGGTCTATTTTAATGGTCCATTTGGAACCCTTCTCATTTGAAAGAATGAATTCACCCCCTGTAGAGCTTCCGAGGGGATAAAAGAAGATGTCTACTCTGTTCTTACTGACCGGAAATATTCCATCAGGAAAGGGCTTTGAGAGAGGATGGGATTGAGAAGAGACAGAGTCAGAAGAAATCAACGAAGAGATATAATAAATCCTGTTTTGAGGATCGAGACTGAAGATATAGATATTTTTCTCAGATACAGCCATACTTCTTGCATATCTTAACGCTGATGCAACCTCTTTTGCAGAGCTTTTCAGCTTTAAATTTCCCATGCCGCCAAACAGGGTGATACCCACAACTGCAGATGCAATCCCGATAATTGTAATTACAATAAGGAGTTCGAGGAGTGTGAAACCTTTTAGTCTTGAGTCTTGAGTCTGGAGTCTGAAGTCTGAAGTCTTGTAATTCCTCACTTCTGATCAAGGCCCTTCCAGCTAACGATATCCTGGTTCTCCCCTTCACCTCCCTGGATCTTATCCGCACCCAGGGAGATCAGATCGTATTCTCCATGGTTCCCGGGTGAGGTATAGATATAGGGATTAACCCATGGGTCCAGGGGTATCTCCTTTTGAAGGTAAGGCCCATTCCAACCTTCGATCCCTGGATTTGTCCTGAGGGCCTGAAGACCCTCAGATGTTGTTGGGTACCTCCCGACATCAAGACGGAATGTATCGAGGGCTGTTCCAAAGAGTTCTATTTGTGTCTGCGCTGCCTTTTGTTTTGCAGGACCTACCCTTCCAAGCATTTTCGGTGCAACCAGAAGGGCAAGAAGACCGAGGATCGTTATAACAACAAGGAGTTCTATAAGTGTAAAACCTTTTCTCTCTTTCACTATGTGCATTTTTCCCTCCTAATACCACTATCGTCATTCCCACGAGACTTGTCCCTGCAATCTTTAAGCAGGGAATTTTAATCCAGACGCCATCCCTGTGAAACTTGTCCTCGAAGGTAGTAATCGGGGAACAGAGGAACCAGAATACAAAAAATCTGGATACCCGATTAAGAATCTCGAGCATGACAGACTATTGCTGAATTCATGCCTTTGCAGGAATGACATTATGTTAACTCTTATTTTAAAACGGTATCTCGTTCACACTAAATATGGCAAGAAGTATTGCCACAATTATAAAACCTATAATCAGCCCCATGAAAAGTATCATCCCGGGCTCCAAGAGAGAGAGCAGACGTTTTATAGCTATTCGCGTCTCGCTATCATAGCGGTCAGCAACCTTTATGAGCATCTCATCGAGTTTCCCTGTCTCTTCTCCCACAACCATCATATGTACGGCAAGAGGAGGAAATACCCCGCTGTCCCTCAGAGGTTTTGCTATCCCCTTTCCCCTCTTTACATCCTCCCTTATTGTAGAGACCCCTTTAGCTATGACATTATTCCCGATACTCTCTTTAACTATATTTAATGCCTGAAGTATCGGTACTCCGCTGTTCAGGAGGGTACCGAGCGTCCTTGCAAAACTGGAGACAGCAGTCTTCTGAAGAAGGTCACCGAAAAGAGGTATCCTCAGCAGCGAGGCATCCCACCATGACCTTCCTACCTCGCTCTTTATGAAATTCTTAAGTCCGAAAAAAACTATGACAATAATTCCCGAGAAGAGCCACCAGTACCCTCTTAAACCATTACTTATGGATAACAGTATCACTGTCGGAACAGGAAGATTCTGTCCCATTTCTTTAAAGATCTGTGTAAATTTGGGTACGACAAAGGTAAGGAGAAATGCAACAGCACCGCCACCTACAAAGGTAAGGATAGCAGGATAGATCAGGGCTGACCGGACCTCCTCCATAATCCTCTGGGAATTCTCAAGGTATTCAGCAAGCCTTGCTATGACCGGCTCAAGTACGCCTCCTGCCTCTCCTGCCTTCACCATATTTGTATAGATAGGCGGAAAGACCTTCTGGTGTCTTGCCAGACTGTCAGAAATAGTGTTCCCTTTCTGAATGTCCAACAGGATATCCCTTATAATCTCTTTCATGCCGGACTTTTCAGTTACATCAGAAAGTATGGAAAGGCTTCTGTCCAATGGCAAACCTGCCTCGAGAAGGGCGCCCAACTGCTGGGTGAACGTCATCACATCCTTGAGCCTTATCTTTCGTCCGAGCGATATTCTTATAGGTTTAACAAGGCCTGACTCTTCAACTGCCTGTTTACTTACCCTCATAGGGTATAGTCCCATGTCCTGAAGCCTGTCAATTATCGCCCTCTCATTATTATCCTCCATTGTTCCACTAACTATCTTCCCTGTCCTGTCTGAAGCATGATAGTAATAGGTCTCCATCAGATATCCTCTTCCTGTGTCACCCTTAGTATCTCTTCAATTGTAGTAATTCCCTTTTTCACCTTCTGCCATCCGTTCTCTCTCAGGGTCTGCATCCCATGGGACAGGGCTTTCTCTTTGATAATATTTGCACTTGTCTTATCAAGGATGAGACGCCTTATATCATCTGTAATCATCATGAGCTCAAATATCCCTGTCCTCCCTTTATAGCCTGTATATCTACATTCTTCACATCCGGCACCATGGTAAATCACAGTACCCACCCTCCCTCCGATCTCTTGCAGGATATCATCTGATGGGACAAGTGGTTCCTTACAATTATGGCATATAACCCTCACAAGCCTCTGAGCCAGAACCCCAATCAAAGAAGAAGACGCAAGAAAGCTTTCTATCCCCATATCGAGGAGACGTGTAACAGCCCCGGGGGCATCGTTTGTATGCAGGGTGCTAAAGACAAGGTGCCCTGTGAGGGCAGAATGGATAGATATATCCGCTGTCTCCAAATCCCTTATCTCGCCAACCATAATAATATCAGGGTCCTGCCTGACGATATGCCTCAGGCCGGTTGCAAATGTGAGTCCAATCTTTGGCTTTACCTGTATTTGGTTAATGCCTTCTAACTGATATTCAATCGGGTCTTCGATAGCGATGATCTTTTTTTCGGAGGAATTTATTTTGTTAAGAGAGGCATAAAGGGTTGTGGTTTTGCCGCTCCCTGTAGGACCGGTAACCAGGAGGATCCCATAGGGCCTCGTGATCAACTCTTCGTATCTGTTCAGCGCCTCCTTTGGAAAGCCAAGGTTTTCTAAACTTATGATCGCAGTAGTTCTGTCAAGGATTCTCATTACCACGCTTTCACCATACAGGGTAGGTATTGTAGAAACCCTCAGGTCTATCTCATTGCCTGATACCCTGAGTCTTATCCTCCCGTCCTGTGGTAGTCTCCTCTCAGCAATATTAAGCTTGGCCATGATCTTTACTCTTGATATTACTGCTGATTGTAGCCTCTTTGGTGGTGATTCTACCTCATGGAGTATTCCATCAATGCGATAACGAACATGGAGATTATTTTCGAATGGCTCTATATGGATATCGCTTGCCCTCTCCTCAACTGCTCTAGAAATAACGAGGTTTACAAGTTTTATTATTGGCGCCTCCAGGGCTAAATCTCTCAGGTGGTGGACATCCTCTTCCAGGGATTCTGCAGATATGTCATACTCCTCCTCGCTGATATCCTCTATTATCCTCGCCATCTTTGTGTTACCTTTTCCGAAAAACTGCTCTATAGCCTCAAGGATATCTTTCTCTGTGCTGAGATGGATATCTAATTCCCTTCCTGAGACCAGTTTTATTGCATCGATTGTATACACATTGAGCGGATCTGCCATAGCTACCCTCACTTTGTCATTATAAATTCCGAGAGGAAATACTTTATGATACTTCATAAATTTAACAGGAAGGCCAATATTGCCAGGGAATATCTTCGGAAACTCTGAAAGGGACAGATAAGGTAGGCCAAAGTGTTTGCTCAATGTTTTAATAAGATCTTCCTGGGAGAGGATACCAAGCCTGACAAGGGTTTCACCTATTTTCTCTTTGGTGTTTACCTGTTCCTTAAGGCCCCATTCAAGCTTATCTTTATTGATTAAGACTTCTTCTAAGAGGTGTTCACCGAGACTTTTTTTATTCTTTGTCACATTAAAAATTTTAACATACTCATTGAAAGATATCAATAGCAGTTTAGGAAGGAGACCAGAATCTAATTGTTTAAGATAAAGTCTTTAATACATCTGTAGATACATGTCCTATAAATTTTTTATAAACTTCTGACTACTTAATTGTGTTCTCAGTACCCTTTTATCTCCAACCCTTAAAGTAAACTTTATACCGTCTAAATATTCCAGAATAGGAACCGCATATTTTCTTGAGGTCTTAAATATATCCCTGAATTCTGCCACAGTAATCTCATTTTTTACTTTAAGATATCCCTGCAACTCATCTAAAATATTATCATATTTTAACTTATCGAGATAAAGAGTATCGTTAATCCTGACAAGTTGACCCTTTTCCGCAGAGATTTTAAGGAGGTCTAAGATTTTCTTGTCGTCCATCTTTAGAATACTGCTCAGTTCTTCTCTCATAGGAGGCTGAGTACCACCTTTTCTGTAAAGTTCAAGTATTTTCTGATTGAGGGTTTCATAATCCTTCATATCAACCTTGAAGGATGACAATTTAACTCTTTCCTGTTCAATGAATATTACTCCTTCCCTTTCCATATTTTCAAGTGCCTTATCTATAACTTTTCTTATTTCTAAGTTCGATCCTGGAACCTGAAACTTGGAACTTATAGACTCTTTTGGCATCCCTCCTTTTATTGGGTTTAGTCTATGGAATTCTTCGATAGACGAAAAGATGTCCTTTTTAAGAGAATCAAAAACCGACCTATGTAAATACCTTCCATCAATAAGGATTATCTCACCATTATTTTTAAGGGCTTCAAGGGTAAGGTCTATCTCCTTGAGGTTATTGTTTATCCAGCCATACAGACTGTTTGTATCAATTCCGTAAAAGCCTTTAGAAAAGATCTTCCTTGATAGCTTTTCATAAAGAGAACCCTTCTCAAATATCTTCAATTCATTTATGAGACTTGTTTTTTGACTCTTGATTTTAGTCCTAAATCTCTCAGGACTGGTATCGAGTATAACCCCTCCCCCTAAAGTCTCAAGAGGGGAAAATCTCCTGATTATAAATCTATCTCCTGACATAGCTGTTAACGGACTCTCAAGCCTGACCCTGGCAAAACCTTCTTCTTCTGGTACGATATCCTTTGTCCCAATAAGTATCACCCTCCCTATTGCTTCGGTTGTTCCTGTATGAACTCTTATCCGATCCCTGAGCTTTAAAGGAGGTGCTTCTTTGAGAATCTCTATCTTAACATCCAGAAGAGAAGATGGATGTATAAAACCTGGCAGGGTCACAACATTTCCCCTTATGATATCTTCCTTTTCTACTCCCTGAAGATTAAGTGCTGTCCTCTGTCCAGCAATAGCCTCAGATACCTTCCGGTTATGAGACTGTATTCCTCTTACCCTCAATTTTATCATCTGGGGCAGTAATTCTACTGTATCCTCTTTAGATATTTTCCCTGATAGGATTGTCCCTGTAACTACTGTGCCAAATCCCTTCATTGTAAATACCCTGTCAACAGGAAGTCGGAAAAGTCCACCAGAAGATTTTGGTTCTACCTGAAGGGAAATTTCCTTTATCGTATCTTTGAGAAGATCAAGATTATGTCCTGATTTAGAGGATACTGGTATGATCTTTGATCCTTCAAGGAAACTCCCCTTAATAAATTCTTTAATATCCTCCATAATGAGGGAAATCCAGTCTTCTTCTACAAGGTCATATTTTGTCAGAGCGACAAGTCCCTTCTTTATCCTGAGGAGATTACATATAGCAAGATGTTCCTTTGTCTGTGGCATAATACCTTCATCAGCAGCAATTACGAGCATGACAATATCTATCCCCCCTGCACCTGCCAGCATATTCTTTATAAGTCTTTCATGACCGGGTACATCAACAATGCCTATCCTCAAGTCGTCTGAAAGGTCAAGGAACGCGAATCCAAGGTCTATGGTTATGCCCCTCTCCTTTTCCTCTTTAAGTCTATCGGGATTAATACCTGTGAGTGCCTCTACAAGGGCGCTTTTTCCGTGGTCGATATGGCCGGCAGTTCCGAGGGTAACGTAACGCATATGCCTCCGCCTTCCGTCATTCCCCGATTAAATCGGGGGTCAGCGTCTGGATTGTCCGATCAAGTCGTACAATGACAGATGTGAGAATTTTGCATCTCAAATTTTGAGTTTAAAATGTACGATGCAAAATTAAAATGATAAAATTATTTTTTTAGAGCAACTTTTACAGAATCAACAAGCTCTTTTATCTCACCATCCTGTATGGTTCTCGCATCGAGAAGTAGTGCGTCATCCTTTATCCGTGCTATTACAGGACGTTCACCTTTCCTCAGTCTTTCCTCAAAATCATTTACAGAAAATTGTGAACCTTGAACCGCAGGACTGAGGGCAACAACAAATGTAGGTAGGTTAAGAAGTGGCAGAGAACCACCACCTGCCTGAGAGGAGTCCTGCATGACTTTAACCTTGAACAGTGCGTTAACGTTTTTAAGTAACCTTTCTATCTTCTTTGCCCTTTTCGCAATATCCTTCAAGGGTTGAGTGAGCATTCTAAGAGTAGGGATCTTTTTTACAGCCCTCTCCTCATCAAGGTACTCTCTCAGTGTCACCTCCATGGCTGAAAGTGAGAGCTTGTCTATCCGTACTGCCCTTGCAAGGGGATTTTTACGGATTCTATCTATATAAACTTCTTTTCCCAGGATGATACCTGCCTGGGGGCCTCCGAGTAACTTATCACCGCTGAAAGTTACTATATCCACACCGCTCTTAAGGACTTCCTTTACTGTGGGTTCTCCATAGATACCATATTTCTTAAGGTCAATGATACATCCGCTTCCCAGGTCATTCATTACAGGTATACCCCTTTTCTGTCCGAGGAACACCATGTCTTGAAGTGAAACATCCGATGCAAAGCCAAGGACTCTGTAATTGCTTGTATGTACCTTAAGGAGCAGGGCAGTTCTTTCATTTATCGCACCTTCATAATCCCTGAGATGGGTTTTATTTGTGGTCCCTACCTCTCTGAGTACTGCACCGCTTCTCTCCATCACCTCTGGTATCCTGAAGGAACCACCAATCTCTATAAGCTCACCCCTCGAGACTATCACTTCCTTTTCCTGTGCCATACTATTTAATACAAGAAGGACTGCCGCAGCATTATTATTCACAATGACTGATGACTCTGAGTCTGTAAGCGTTCTCAGTATCTCCTCAAGATGGGCATGTCTCTTGCCCCTTTCTCCTTTCTCAATGTCGTACTCTAAGTTTGAATATCTTTTGGCAATTCCCTCCATATTTCTTATGACAACTTCATCAAGAATAGACCTGCCGAGATTTGTATGTATAATTATCCCTGTTGCATTTATGAGTGGTCTTAGTTTGAAAGAAGAAAGGTCATTAAGGGTATTCTCTATTTCTGAGAAGATAGTATCAAAGGAAAGGACTCTTGATGCTGCAGGATTTGCCCCTGCAAGTATAGATTCTCTCTTAAGCCGAAGGATATCCCTTATCGCCTTGAGGACAAGTGACCTTGGATGGGTCTTAAGCCATTCCTGACAAAGAGGGCTTTTGAGAACCTCATCAACAGAAGGGATCTCTCTTAGAATTTCCTTAACATCTGCCATAGGAGATATAGTATATAAAATATCCTCAGATTTTAAAAGAGTATTTTCTTAATCCCTCCATGCTCATCTTTAGTAAAGGGGAAATAAATGGGAGTTTTATGTTATATTATCACATGCTTATCGATACCCATGTCCATCTTGAGATGGAGGATTTTGATAAAGATAGAGAAGAGGTGATAAATAGGGCTAAAGATGCAGGGATAGACTATATACTGACTGTCGGCTCTGACATCAAGAGTTGCCGGAGGGCAGTAGAGCTATCTGAATCAAACCCTGTTGTTTATGCATCAGTCGGAATCCATCCCCATGAAGTAAAAGATATAGATAATAGTACCTACGATGAGATTAGGAGGCTGGCAAGAGTGCAAAAGGTTGTTGCTTACGGTGAAATAGGCCTCGATTACCACTATGACCTCTCACCGAGGGATGTCCAGAGAAGGTGTTTCAGGGAGCAGATAGAGATAGCAAAAGAGCTCAAACTTCCCATAATTGTCCACAGCCGAGAGGCAAGGGATGATACACTCAGAATTCTTGAAGAGGCGGATGCAAAAAGTGCAGGAGGTGTTATGCATTGCTTCTCAGGGGATATAGATATGGCTAAAAAATCCATAAGGATGGGATTTTATATATCCTTCGCCGGTCCTGTAACATTTAAAAAAGCGGAAAGGCTAAAGGTAATCGTTAAAGAAATACCTATTGAAAGCATATTGATTGAGACAGACTCTCCTTATCTTTCACCGGAACCCTTCAGGGGGAAAAGGAATGAACCTTCCTATCTCAGGTATATAGCAGGGGCTATAGCCGAGCTTTCAGGCCTTACTGTTGAGGATGTGGCCAGAGTCACATCCTATAATGCCATGAAGCTTTTAAAGATAGGCAGGATCGAGGAAGAAGGTGAAATAGCCTACAAAATAAGAGATTCCCTCTATCTTAATATTACAACCCGTTGCACGAACCATTGTGATTTCTGTATCCGTTATTATTCTGATTTTGTTAAGGGGCATAATCTAAGGCTTAAGAAGGAACCCTCTTTTGAAGATGTAATAAAGTCAATAGGTGATCCAAGGTCTTACAAGGAAGTGGTCTTCTGCGGATATGGTGAACCACTGATACGCCTTGATCTTGTGAAGGCTGTGGCTGCCTGGATAAAAGAAAGAGGTGGAAGGGTAAGGTTGAATACAAATGGCCAGGGCAATCTAATCCATGGCAGGAATATCCTCCCGGAGCTTAAAGGTCTTGTCGATTATATCTCAATAAGTCTTAATGCCGACAGGGCTGAAATATACAATGAGGTCTGCCATCCAGAATTTGGAGAAAAGACTTTTGAAGCAATGAAGGATTTCATTATCGAGGCAAAGAAATATATTCCTGAAGTCGGCATAACTGTGATTACACTCCCTAAGGTAGATATAAGGGCCTGTGAGAGGATGGCAAAGGATTGGGGAGTGAAGTTCAGAGTAAGGGAATTAGATATTGTCGGATAATCCTTCGGGTTGGGCCTCAGGACGAAGCCTTTTCGTCACTGTCTCGAATACACTCCCGAAGGGAATATTTTCCTGAGACTTTGTTCTCATATTCCTGAGTATCGCAGAACCCTTCTTAATCTCTTCATCGCCTATTATCAGGACATAACCTGTTCCTGACTTATCTGCCTTTCTCATCTGGCTCTTCAGACTGTCTCCGTATCCAAGTTCCACCTTTATACCTGCATCCCTCATCTGTCGTGCCAATTTCATCGAGAAGGCTTGTCCTGAATTACCTAACGATGCTAAAAATATTAAAGGTTTCTGTTCAGGGGGTGTATTCTTAAAAAGCGATATAGTCCTTTCAACACCTATCGCAAATCCTATACCCGGGGTTGGAGGACCGCCCAGATCTTTCACGAGTCCATCGTATCTTCCTCCGGCAGCAACTGCATTCTGTGCACCCAGTTTTTCTGAAATTACCTCAAATGTTGTCTTTGTGTAATAATCGAGTCCACGCACAATCTTCTGGTTTACCACGAATGGTATAGATAGCTCTCTGAGATACCCCTTTACCTCATCAAAATGTTTTTTACAGGAGGGACAGAGTGAATCAAATATGCCAGGTACATTTGCTACTGCATTAATGCACTGCTCACGCTTACAGTCGAGAACTCTCAATGGGTTCACCTCATATCTCTTCTTACAGTCCGGGCATAAAAGAGGCAGTTTATCAGTAAGGTAATTCCTTAGTGTCTTAATGTAAAGAGGTCTGCAATTTTTACATCCGAGTGAATTTAGCTGGAGTTCCAGGTAATTGAGTTTCAGTCTTTCAAACAGATGCCAGAGCATCATTATTACCTCTGCATCGAGTAGTGGTTCATCTATGCCAAGCGCCTCTACACCTATCTGGTAAAACTGGCGGTATCTCCCTGCCTGAGGTCTTTCGTAACGGAACATGGGGCCTAGGTAGTAAAGTCTTGTCGGTTGAGGGTCAGCATGAAGCCCGTGCTCTATATATGCCCTCACAATAGATGCCGTACCTTCCGGCCTGAGTGTTATGCTCCTTCCGCTTTTATCCTGAAATGTATACATCTCCTTCTCTACAATATCCGTATCTTCCCCAATACTCCTCGAGAAGATCTCGGTAAACTCCATTATGGGAACCCTTATCTCAGAATAACCTGCATTTTCGAAAACCTCTTTAGCCGTTTCTTCCAGAAAATGCCATTTTTTAATATCATCAGGTAGGATGTCTTTAAAACCTTTTATACCCTTTGCTTCCATGGTTTAACATGATATCATAATTCATCCTGTACCTCAATCTTTTCTCAATTGGAAGATGGTCAATGGTGAGTGATATTGAAACTCCATTCAGCAAGCTACGGGAATGTGCTTGTTGTGCATTTTTAAGAACAGAAAGGGAGGATACCATTCAGGATATTTTCCGTATCGAATACCTTCAGTCTCTCCGGATTATTCTTTAGATTTCTGATAAAGGGGAAAATACCGATCAGAGGGACATTAGACAGTCTTTTTATAACGAGGGGATTAGTCTTCTCTGATGGGTCCTGCTTTAAGTCCTTTGTGTAATTAAGAATAAACCCGATTACAGGAATCCCATATTCCTGGGCGCATCTAATTGTGAGGAGGGTATGGTTTATAGTACCGAGCCAGGGCCTCGCAACGATCAAAACAGGGAGCCCAAGATCCCTTATAAGGTCTAAAAAGAGATAATCCTTATAGACAGGTACAAGTATACCCCCTGCACCTTCTATAATTACTATATCATGCCTTTTCTTCATAATATCGAATGTTTTCAGAATACGGGATATATCTATCCTTACGCCTTCGAGCTCAGAAGCGACAGAAGGGGCAAGGGATTTTTCGAACCTGTAGGGGTTTATAAGATCAAGGCTGTCTCTTGATCCAGAGGCTTTTTTAAGAAATATGGCATCGGAGGGGATAAGTCTTTTCCCAACCTTTTTGCAACCAGTCTCGACTGGCTTCATCACTCCTACGCTAAATCCGATTTTTTTGAGTCCCATTGCCAGGGCACCTGCTACAACAGTCTTTCCAACATCCGTATCTGTGCCTGTAATAAATATACCTTTAGCCATATAAAGAATATATACACTATAATACAATCCTGCTATCGAGATTAAAGATCTGTCCTGATATAAAATCGGTCTCTGTAATATTATAGATAAATTCTGTAACCCTATCGATGTCAGAGAATCTGTGAAGGACACTTTCCTTTAATGCCATTTCCTTGATATTAGATCCACCCCCCTCTACCATATCCGTAATAAGGAGACCTGGCAGGACTGTATTAACCTTGATATTATATCTCCCGAACTCTTTTGAAACAGCCTTTGTTAACCCTATAAGACCTGCCTTTGAGGCAGAGTACGACGCCTGCCCTTCCCTACCACAAAGTCCTGATATAGAGGATATATTGATAATATGTCCTTCTTTCTGACGGATCATAACCTTTGATACGGCCCTTATCATGTTAAATGGCCCTTTAAGATTTGTGCCGATTACCTCGTCCCATTCTGATGAAGAAATTCTGACAAGTAACCGGTCATTAACTATAGCGGCATTATTTATTAATATATCAACACTACCCCATTCTTTAATGACGAGGTCCACCATTTCCTTTACCTTTTCTGTTTCCCTAACATCTGCCCTGAATGTTATTGCCTCACCGCCACCTTTATTGATTTCTTCAGCAACTTCTTCCGCCTCTTCTTTGCTCTCTTTATAATTTACAAGAACCCTTTTCCCCTTTTTTCCGAATTTAAGGGCGAGTTTCTTACCGAGTCCTCTCGACGCACCTGTGATTATTACTACCTTTTCCATTTTTTATCTTTCTAAATGCGGATAGAGCAGCCTCTATGTCTTCTTTTGTATGATTAGCCATTACTGTAGTCCTTATTCTGGAACTTCCCTCAGGGACGGTTGGTGGCCTTATGGCTGGTGCATAAATACACTCTTCATAAAGTGTTTCAGCCATCTCCAATGCCTTATGGATATTTCCTGCCAGGACTGGTATTATAGGTGTCTCCGAGGAAAGTGTGTCAAATCCTAAAGAATGGAGTCCATCTATAAATACCTTCCTGTTATCCCACAAGCCCTTAATAAGTGAATTATCCTCTGCAATAATATTTATTGCCTCTATCGCTGCTGCAGCTACCGCAGGTGGAAGAGAAGTAGTATAGATAAAACTCCTTGCTTTATTTCTTAGATAAACTATAAGGTCCTTTGACCCTGCAATATAAGCCCCGAAGGTGCCCAGTGCCTTACCGAGAGTTCCCATCTGGATAATATTTTCTCCTTTAAGAGCGAAATGCTCAACCGCTCCTCTGCCCTTACTCCCGAGTACACCCGTTGCGTGTGCCTCATCTACCATAAGAAAGGCTGAATATCTTTGTGAGAGGTTGTAAATATCTTTTAAAGGTGCTATATCTCCGTCCATGCTAAAGACAGTGTCTGTCACTATAAGTTTTCTCCCATTATTTTTGTCTTTTTTGAGGAGTTCCTCAAGCACTGTCATATCCTTATGAGGATAGATCCTTATCTCTGCACTACTCAGTCTCGAGCCGTCAATGATACTTACATGATTAAGTTCATCGCTATAAATAAAATCTCCCTTTCCTACTAATGCAGGGATTATCCCGATATTGGCGGTATAACCTGAATTGAAGAGGATGGCAGCCTCAGTCCCTTTAAAGTCAGCAATTCTTTCTTCAAGTTCTTCGTGGAGGGTCATATTTCCTGAAATAAGTCTTGATGCACCTGACCCAAAGCCGTATTTTTCTATTACCCTTATGGCTGCTTCTTTAACTCTTGGGTGATTAGCAAGACCAAGGTAGTTGTTGGACGAAAGAAGGATTATTTCTCTCCCGTCTATTTTTACCCTGGGACCTTGAGCAGAATTTATCCTTCGCAGGGTTCTAAGGAGACTTTTTTGATTTAATTCCTCTAATTCTTTTTCAAACATTAAAATTGTATTAATAAGAATCTGTCATTCCCGTGTAAATGGGAATCCAGTTTTCTGTTTAACAGGAATAGTGTCTAGATTCCCACCCTATGGGTCGTGACCCACGGGTCATAGACTTTCGTGGGAATGACGATTTCATTCCTTTGGAAATACAAGCCTTACCGCCTCTGGCTTTAGAGAGATATTAACAGGTAATTCTCCAAAACAGTCCCCATCTATCTGAACTGGTACCCTTCCTTGAGATGTAATCTTTAATCCCTTCACTTTTCTATAAACTACATCCTTAAACCCGAGATGAATCTTTGTTAAGACACCAAAGACATATCGTAAAATATCCCTCCTCTTTCCTTTCTGAAAGAGACAGAGGTCAAGTTCCTCCTTTTCTATACCTGCCTCTGGTGTTACTGTAAATTTTCCACCGTAATATTTAGACTTACCAACAATTGCAGAGTATCCTTTCAATACCTCTCCTGAATCTGTAATGATTTCTAAGAGAGGCGGTTTATAATTAAAGATTAGTTTTATGCCAGCTACTATATAGGCCCATTTCCCAAGATAACGCTTGAGTTTAAGGTTCAACCTGCAGACCACCTCTGCATCGAAACCTGCACCAGCCATGAGGGAAAAATATCTTCCGTTAGAAATACCAAGAGATACAGGTTTAATTTTTCCTTTGATTGCGATGGCGGTAGATTCCTCCATATTCAAGGGGATACCGATTTCCAGAGCGAGGACATTACTTACACCCACTGGAATAATCCCTATTGGTGGCTGTATCATATCTTTTTCTGGATTAACTATGCCGTTTATGACTTCATTGATTGTTCCATCGCCACCTGCAACTATTATCCTTTCAAAACTTTCCTCGATAGCATTCTTTGCCCATACCTCCGCATCCCCTCTCTTTAATGTTATAAATGCGTGAAGATCTGCTCCGGATTTTCTGAGCAGATCTTCGCTATTTTTAATCTTTCTAACAATTTCTGTTCCAGACTTCGGATTCACAATAAGTTTGATCTTCATATCTCATCTCTACGAGTCCTCGAAAGGAATTCTTCCCATGTGCAGGGTCTAAAACCTTGTGTAACCCTTTCTATAAGTACAGGTCTTTTTTGCAGAAAATTAATGTAACTATAGATATCTGATACCTGACCTTTAAAGAAAAATGCCCTTCCTCCTTTTATATCCCCTTTTTTCTTCAGATCAGGAAACCTCACATAACCATACCTCTTTGAGGCTACATAACCTGTAGTATAGTCAGGATTGTCTGACCAGCAAAGTTCTGCCACAGTTCCTGCCATAGAAACTTTTGTAGCTAAAATGAGTGCCTCTTTTACCCTAAGACCTTCTGTGTCTATCCTTTTCATTTCTATACTAAGGGTATCCTCGGCTTCTTCACAGATATCCATCCTGCTGACCCTTACACCTCTGTAAGGGTCAGGTTCTAACCTTTCACCTGTATCTATATCAATAACAATTGCCCCACGCATATTTTTGCTGTCTGGTGACGCACCTTTGGATATGTCATTAAATGCTTTGCTTATTGTTTTTTCAGAGATATTGTGTAGTTTCAGAAGTTCTTTCGTCTTCCTTCTGCTATCCTCTGACCCTTCTGTCAGAATTGTTGATATAGGAAGGGAGCCTGCAAAGAGGATATCTTCCTTGATCTCCTCTACAGAGAAATAGATTTCATCAGGGGTTCCAATACCGTGATTTATTGCCCTGTTAAATAATGAAACCAATTCAGATGGAAGTTTATCTTCAGATAGTATCCTTTCAGCTCCTGATATATGCATTCCATCCATTGATGCCCTCATCCTGAGACTGAATGCTGTCTGGTTCCTATTGTAATTGTCATTGAAGGATTTTACCATCTAAGGCCCAGATCCTCCATAATTTTGAGGTCATCATCAGGGTTTCTTCCTTGGGTTGTTAAATAATCACCTATAAGAAGTCCATCAGCACCGCTAAGAAATATAAAGGGTTGAAGGGTTCTAATCGCAACATTTCTTCCACCGCATATTCTTATCTCTTTATCAGGCAAGATAAAACGGTAGATTGCTATAATCTTCAGTGCCTCAATGGGGTTAAGATAACCCATTCCTTCTAAAGGTGTCCCTGGGATAGGATTAAGAAAATTAATCGGTATTGAATCGACATCAAGATCCCTCAGGGAGAAGGCCATCTCAATCCTTTCTTCCCACCCTTCCCCTATCCCGAATATCCCACCGCTACAGACAGAAAGGCCAAGTTCCTGCGCCTTCTTAACTGTCTTCACCTTTTCTCTGTATGTATGGGTAGTGCATATCTCAGGGAAAAAGGCTTCAGAGGTTTCGAGGTTATGGTGGTAGCGGTTCAGACCTGCTTCTTTTAAGGTATAAAGATCTTCTTCTCTGAGTAATCCAAGGGTTGCACAGGGAAGTAAGCCAATATCTCTTATCTGAGTAATCCAAGTGGCAATGGTTTTGATTTCATCAGGGTTATCAATCTTCCTACCGCTCGTTACGATACAGAAGCGTCTGGCGCCATTTTTCTTAGCTTCTTTTGCCCTTTCAATTATTCTATACTCAGAAATTAAGGGGTATACATCTACCTTTGTATTATAATGTGTAGATTGGGCACAATAACTACAGTCTTCAGGACAGGCTCCAGATTTCGCATTTATAATGGAGCAGAGATCGATGAAATTTCCCCTGAAAAATTCTCTTATACTGTTTGCATATGAAAAGAGTTTATAGACATCAGAACCATTAAGTGTTGTAAGAAAGCGTGCCTCATCCTTTTCTATCTGGGCATCCTTAAGGATCTTTTCAGTTAAAGTCGAAATATCATTGTCCATTTAAACTGTTATGATTATACAGGTATGCCTATATTTGTCAACACCAAATAAAATTAAGGTTCACAATTAAAATTCAAGGTACATTATTTAGTTATTGACAGTAAAAAGTGGCTTTTGATAAGATTATTTATCAGATTAATTTTATATAGATGCGGGAATAGCTCAGTGGTAGAGCATCGCCTTGCCAAGGCGAGAGTCGCGGGTTCAAATCCCGTTTCCCGCTCCAGGGCGGCGTAGCCAAGTGGATAAGGCAGAGGTCTGCAAAACCTTTATTCAGCGGTTCGAATCCGCTCGCCGCCTCCAATTTTTTTAATGAGACACAGAAACTTAAAGAATTTGTTTCAATCCACGCCCCTGTGCGAGGGGCGACTGTCTTCTTATAACTCATTATAAATTAACTACTTATTGACCGCTTTTTGCGATCCCCTCAATATACGATTCGAAAAAAAATCAGTTGTCAAAGAGCAGTATAAATATTTCTTTGTTTCAAAACAACTTTCAATTGTTGCGAACACTATTAAGAAACCATGTGAACTTACAGAATCCCATCAAATACGGACTGCATGATACTTGCCCGAAACAAACAATCCCTCCGAGTGTGTGAACAGGCAGGCGAAGGGATATTTCGCCGTCAACCTTCACAATAACGGTCTCGCCTTCCTTTGAAAGATATGCTCCCTGAGTTGTAACAAAGAGAGTGTTAAGAAGTTTCTTCATATCTCCTCTTGACAAACTAATTTTTTATTTGTACAATTATTTGTACAATATATCCTGGAGGTTCTTATGAACACTATTAAATATTCAGCCGCCCGTGCAAGCCTGGCGCAGGCAATGAAAAAGGTTTGCAAAGACCACGAGCCTGTCATCATTACCCGGCAGAAAGAAGAGTCTGTAGTAATGCTCTCTCTTGAGGACTTCACCGCTCTTGAGGAGACTGCATACCTTTTGCGTGTGCCTAAAAACGCAAGGCGTCTTCTCGAATCCATCGCTGAGCTTGAGCGGGGCGGAGGCAAGGCCCGCAAACTTGCTGAATGAAACTCATCTTCTCGAGTCATGCATGGGAAGACTATCTGTACTGGCAGAAGACAGACCGGCAAATGCTCAAACGCATTAACAGCCTCATCAATGAGATAATGCGCGATCCTTTTACAGGCACCGGCAAACCTGAACCGCTCAAACACGGGCTTTCCGGCTACTGGTCCCGTCGCATCAATGACGAACACAGGATAGTCTACCGTCCTGCCGAAGATGCAATCTTTATCGCCCAACTGCGCTATCATTACTGAATACCTCAACTCCGCAATAAATGATTTGACTTTACTCGTTTGACCGAAAAGATTTTAATCCTTGTTTTATTGGAAGTATCTCTGAGACGTTGTCATTCCGAGCGAAGTCGAGGAATCTAATAAATTGTTTCAATCCTTGTTTCTTTGGAAGAATATCAGAGATTTGCCTCACTATCCGAGACGTGAGGTCAGGATTGGGTTATAAGTTCCTCATTATGTGCATATGTGCTGACGTATTTCTTGATAATCTCAAGCTTGATTTCAGACCAGAAGCCGATTTGATCGAGTTTCATTTCTTACCCTCCACTATCTCTTACTTCTCCCCCCAGACATTGTTCCTATCCCTTTTCTTTTAACGTCCTGAATCCTTAGGAGTCAATAGTTGAGGATTCTTCACTTCTTGTGCTATGAACTCATTAAGTGTTTTCCGTAATTGCTCCAAGCCCGAGTTGGCTGTTTCTATTTTCCCCTTTAATTCTTCACTCCCCGAATCTTCACCGGCATAAACAAGACCTAATGCTTGAACATCTCGTGGACCGGGCTTGGCTTTTTCAGCAGGTAACTTAAAAGACTCCCGAAGCGACTTTAAAAGTTCTGCCCATTCGAAAACCTTTTTGCTTAAAACAGTCTCTAAGTTCTTCCCAAAAACTAAAAGGTGATCTCTCGAAAATATCTCGCCATCTTCTACTTTTGATATTTCATCCAACAAAATATCCATTTTAGTCTCATCCGGTTCTCTCGCATTTTCCTGACTTAATGCTTTAACAATCTTACTATTGTCTTCATTAGTTCTCTCTGCCTTCTCTGAATCTCTATCTATAACAACCAAGCACGGCACACCAAAGGCAGTGAGAAAGGAATAAATGGCAGGAATGTTGCTTTTTCCGCCAGCAGAGACAATACCAATCTGCTCTTTTTCGGCGTCGCTGAAAAATATGAATAGCTCAATTTCTGAGGGGCCTTCCACGATAACCGTTTTATGAGTAAACAATGCCTCCTTTAGACCCTGAGAAATTGTCTCTATAAGCCGATAGTGGATGTGCTGATCGCTAATTTCTGATTCCGGTTGGCCAAGCGCTATCGTATGCTTCTTTAATGACTCCTCACTTATATGTCTTACTTCAACATTGCCACCATCCCCTTTACGTAAAAAAATTACGACATCATCGAAATCACCGCATTCAATAAAATTTTCTGAGTGTGTTGTATAAATAATTTGCCCTTCGACAGCGGCTTCCTCTTTGATTGCTTGTTTAAGAATATGGAACAGGGTCTTTCTCGCCTGAGGATGTAAATAGCTTTCAGGCTCTTCTATAAGCAAGATTGCCCTTTCATTTCTTCCATGTTTTTTCAGGTATGTACGATACAAGGCGATGATTGCAAGACGTTGGACACCCTCACCTAAAGATTCAATAGGAACATCTTTGCCATTTTGTTTTATCGAGAGTTTAAATTGGCGGTAATAGCGCCACGGTTCATAGTCAAGAAATTTGAGTTCAGTACCGGTTAAATTTGTAGGCTTCATGTTATTCCAGAATGTTTTGACATCCGCTTCAATTTCATTAAAGTCACCAATTCTAAGTATCTTGACAGCCTCTTTTATCTTTTCTTCAAAGGACTCCTTTAGGTCTTTATCTTTAGTAAAGCCACTTTCTACTTTCTGCAACATTCTTCCCAAAACGCTCCACTTATTTGTAGGCTGCTCTGCTTGTAACTTAATCAACGGTATTGTTATTACTATAGGTAACTGGTTTTTGATTTCTTGCCCGATATAAACAGGATTACCTTTAGTTCCATCCCATTTTCTATAGGTAGCTATATCAAGGCTTTCAAAATCTAAATCATCAATATTGTTGTTGCTTTCCAGTAATTTATATTCTACATCAATTGAACTTTCTCCATAACCTGTAGACAGGTGTTTTGCTTTTATTGCAACCCCATCCACAGGTATGTTAGAGCCTTTTATGTCGAACCTTATCGGATTAGTAAAAGTACAAGCTAAAACAATATCTTTATCTAACTTATTGTCATGAAAGTCATCTTCGGTGAACCTTGAAGAGGGCCATTTATCGCCGAGCAAGATGTCCAGTATTTTTAAAACAGTGCTCTTACCCACATTATTGGGTCCTATCAAAGCAGTTAATCCAGAGTTGGAAAACTCAACTATTGAAGGACTTTCTCCAAAACAGCGATAATTCTTGATGTAAAGTTTATCTACAAACATCCCTCACACACTTCTTGACTTTTCAAAGCAGTTTTTGACGAACCAGAAGGGCAGGCAAACCTCTTTATAACACTTGTAAATTTCACCCTCTCCACTCTACTATCTCAATCTCTTACCCTTTGCCCTGCAGATAATGTACTTGTCCTTTATTTCCATTACCCAGCGAAGAGTATCGCCGGGGCGACCGCTTTATTCTGAATAAAGCAGCTTGTCTCCTTTATTATTTTCTCATATCTATTTCCGCAAGTAGCTGTCCACAGCAGATAGGGCTTTATCTGGTGTCAATAGTTCCTTCGGATCGCTACCGATTTTATGAGTGACATATTTGGGCTTCGCAAGTTCGGAAATGATGTTTGCACTTTTGTTACTTTTTCCTGCATGATGGTGAATTTGCCCAGTTACAAGCAGGTTGAAATGGCTTTGTCCTTTTACAAGTGAACGTAATACGTCAGCGTTCTTAAGTTTGGCATTGTTAATAAACTTGATGTCCCAGTCCTTTGTTCCAATGCCTTGCTTAGTGAAATATTTTTGTAATTCTTGCATTATTAGTGTTTCATCTGAAACTTCACCTAAAATACAGATGTTGAAAGGTGTCGGTATTTTGTTTTTTACTTTTTCATCTTTTTCAGGTTTCTGCTCTGAAAGTTGTTTTGAAAGCGTTTCAATATTTTCTTGCGCATCTTTCAAAGTAAGCCGCAGGAGTTCGTTTCTTAGTTTGTGGTCTTCAAGTTCATTTATAGTCGTATCAAGTTCAGACAATAATTCTAAGGTAAACTTATCGCTTTCACTCCTCTCCTGTTCTTTTTTATTTTCTATAATTTTCCGTTGACTTTGGCTGAAACGGAGCAACTTTTCTTCAAAAGTTGATTTAAACTTATCCAAATCCTGCTCTTGAAGAAGCTGATAAAAATAATAGTAGTCATCGGGTGAAAGAATATAGAAACGTATTTTTTCTTTGCGCTCAAACCTTGATATATAATCCCTGCCCGCTTGAAGTTTCAGAGCATTGTCAGCATTTCTAAAATCTTTATTGTCTTTAATCTCAATTATCAGTATTTCTTTCTTGGTTTTAATAATGAAGTCAGGATAAAAACCATAATAGTGTCCAGTCTCTTTTTTATAAGCAATGCCGAAGTATTTACTTTCTCCAGAAGAATTCTTAAACCACCACTGAAGTTCATCGTCGGAATTCTCTAATCCTTCAACAAATTGCAATTCAGGATTTGATAAATCGATTTTGCCATTCTTATTTTTCTTTGTACAAAGTTTCCTATTGTCGGTTTCTTTGATAATTGATTTTGATGAATTTTCGACGATTGCGAAATCAGTGAAGATACTGATAGTCTCTGGAACTTCCCAATCTTCTGTTGAAACAACTTCTTCGCTTCTCGTTGGAAGATATTTGTATTTCTCTTTGGCGTCTTCAAGCAGTTGTTTGAAATTAGGATTATTATTGCGTTGCATTACGATAATTGCAATTTGGTCTTCATCCGCAATGCTAAAAACTTCCTTAAACCAGGAGCGAAGCGATGATTTGATGATTTGGGATGAACGGGCTTTGGAGTATGGCGACGCCAAATCGCCGCAAAAGTTAGAATAACTATCAGTTATTTCTCTGATGTCTTTTTTAATATTGATTCGTTTTTCAAATTCGATTTTCTGGGCAATATCAATGGTTGTTGCTTTCCCTTCCACAGCGAATGATTTAGTTATCTCTTTTGTGTTTGGGTTTATGTTGTTTTTAATTAGCAAGTCATCTGCTGCTTCAAATAAACATTTTTTGAAATCACCTGAAAGCCGTGTAAGTTCTCTCTTTCTTCGGATAAATTCGCTGTGAATTTTCACAGGCTTTAAATACCTATCCTCGTCTCTTTCCATTTGTAACGAACTTGCATAGTCGTCTGCCAATTCTTGAACAATTTCAAAATTGTCAGAGGCGGAATATACATAGCCGACATTGAGTTCGGGTTTTTCTTCATAATGCTTCTGCTCAGGCATTCGCATAATGCGCCCGAGGGTTTGTATGTTAAAGACATACCTATCTTGTTTCCACTCGCGCTGCAAAAAAAGAATTGAAGCGCGGGGGCAATCCCAACCTAATGCAATTGCTTCTTTGAAAATTAAAACATCAACTGAGCTGTCATTAGGTTTAACTCTTGCATCAAGTTCTTTAATATCGTCACCAGATAGGCGAGTGACCAACTTACCATTGGACTGCGTAATATTATGTTCCGCCAAAAGGCCGATGATGTAATCTTCCGGTGCTGTCATATCGGTCGCTCTTTTATTCGGGATTTGAATTAGCAGAAGTGGATTTATTTTTAGTCCCCTGCTTTCATAGGCGGCTTTTAGTTGCTTTCTCTTTTTTAAAGCAACATCTAAAAGTTCCTTGTTCTCTTTAATATGATGTGCCCCCGGATTGATTTGCACTTCACGCTTAATCATTCCTTCAGCAATTACTTCACCTAGCGGAATATCAATCAACGTTCCTTGGCTTGGCAAAGGCGTTGCTGTCATTTCAAGAATAAGTTTAGGGTTAATTTCTTTAACTACATCTTTTGCTTTTTCGGCCTTAGCTGTACGATGACTTTCGTCAATAATTAAAATAATTTCTCTGCCTTCTTCTTTTGTATTGGAAACAACACTTTCTAAATTCCAGTCACTTTCATTATCCATTCGAAAAATATTGTTCTCTTTAATCAAGCTATCCCAATTAATGAAAATAATTTCGTTTTCCTCGATAGTTTTGTTTTGGATTTCGTCGATAGTAATACAGTCTAAAAGGCGTTCATCTTCCAAATATCTTAAAAGGTTTTGCCGGCTTTGTTCGTGAAGCGTGTTGACAGAGATCCAGATAAATGAATAAGATGTTTTGCTGCTTTTTACAATTTTTGTAAGAGCCTGTGAAACCATGTAAGTTTTGCCTGAACCAGTCGGCGCTTTAAATACAATTGTGCTTTGGCCCCTGAATTTAGCATTCAGAAATTTCAAAGCTGTATCAGCTAGTTCATTAATATAAGTATCCTGATAATTTATATTTTTCATTTTTTTCTGAGTTTTGCGTTTTTGCGATACACATTTAAGATCGCTTCGGGAATTGGCTTTACATCAAAGCGAATAGTTAAGTCATCAAAATCTTCTGCGTTATAGTCATGGTCGTAACTGAAAACATAAATTGCTGTTTTTACTTTTGGCTTTAACGCTTTCAATTCTTCTTTGCATTTCTCAATGGCATCTTCATCATAAATGATGGCTGTAAATTGCTTGTTGTTTTTGTAAATCGCAAACTCCAGTTTTCGTTTTGACTGCTTAACGAGTTCAAAAGTATTTTCAGCAAGGCAAAGTAATTCTGTGCTGCGATTTACTAACACCCGTTTGTCGTTATCAGTAATTACTTGTGGAACAAATTCTGTTTTGAAGTATTTGAGATTGGCAGGAATAGGTTTGTTCCCGTTATATCCCTTTATGACTTTTTTTATTCTGGGATAACAAACTTCTTCGCAAATTCCGTTTTCGTTATTTGTGCAAAGAATGAATTGGCGATTGCCTCCGTCCTGTTGATTTAATTCTAAAACCGCATGACCTGTTGTGCCAGAGCCGGCGAAGAAATCTAAAATACAAGAGTTCGGCTTTGTAGTTATTTCTAGAATATCTCTAACTGCATACAATGATTTAGGATAATTGAATGTATTTCCTCTCCCTAATATTTTTTGAAGAATCATAATCCCATTGCTAGAAGCATCATACTTGGGATCATACCAAACTGTCTTCGGCTTTTTACCAGTGGTTTCACGCAGTCTTCTTTTTTTGAATATTTTGTTTAAGCCTTTTACCTTTTTTACAAAGAGCTCGGTTTCGTGCAATTCTAGAAATGTTTTTTTCTCCCATCTCCAAGTTCTTTCTTCTCCCTCTGCATTAATTGGTAAAAGTTTTTGCCAACCATCTTGTTTTTCAAGTGATAGTTGTTTTTTCTTTTCATTGTAGTAAATAGGATAATATAAATTTGGTCGTTCTTCTCTTTTTGAATTATTTCCTGTTCTGATAAAAGATGTTTCTGAGAAGGTTGAGATGTCATCAAACTGCTTGTATTGGTCTTTATCTTCCTCGGTCAACGAGAAATGACCTACATGCGCTTTCTCAGAATTCTTTGCGTAGATAAGCAAATACTCGTGTTGGGTTGCAAAAAACTTGTCGTCATTTCTTCCTCTTGGATTGTGAACCACCACCAATGTTCCTAGTCGATTTTGCTCATTAAAGATGTCATCAAGCAATAGTTTTAATGCTGCTAACTCATAATCGTCAATCGCACAAATTAATATTCCGCTGTCCCTTAAAAGTTTCTTCGCTAATCGCAAGCGTTTGCTCATGAAGGATATGAATTTAGAATGTCTATATCTATCTTCTTTGTCAACATAGTTATTATTGTAACGCCAGCTTTTATTGCCTGTATTGTAGGGTGGATCAATGTAGATTACGTCAACTTTTCGCTTGTGAGTAAAATTGAGAGTATAAAGAGAATGGTAATTGTCTCCTTCAATTAAAATATTGTTCGGTAACTTATCGTTGGCTATAATTTCTTTTGTAATTTCTTCATGTAACGCTGGCAATTCTTTAACACACTGTTCTGCAACATCTTCCTGTTTGTCTTCCCACGCAAGTCCGTAGCGGTGCTTTTCAAGCTGCTTGATTTTTTCTAAAAGCTGCTCTTTAGTATAGTTGTCGTATCTGAATTTAGCCATTAGGAATTCTCATTCTTTTACATGTCGGGTGAAATAGTTCCAGAAAATCTTTGACATAAATAAATCAGATGTTTGAATTCTAATAGTTGAATCAGTTGATATTTCCTTTAATCTAAAATATCCATCGTCTTTTTTAAGTCCCCAGTTCAATAAGGAAGTGCAACACTTAGGATAAAATAGTATCCTAAGTGCC
>CAKKSD010000040.1 GCA_919902995.1 Thermodesulfovibrionia bacterium | reverse complement strand
TTGCTGCTTTTGTATTCTCTGGTTCTGCGCTTATATCTGTAGCTCTTAGTTTAAGTGATTCTTTTCTACTATATCCGTAAAGTCTTTCCCATGCAGGATTGATGTCAAAAAATTCTCCGCTTTCATCATGAACCACTATTGCATCCCGTTCATTCTGGAAAAACATTTTATACTTTTCCTCGCTTTCCATAATACGCTGTTGGGCTTTTAAATAAATAAAGACCAGAAAACCTATTGTAAGAGAAATTATCGTTCTTAGTATCTTCAATCTCAATGGGACACTTGATACAGATTCCCATCCAGCCTTTGGTATTGCAGCCAATTTCCAAGACCCTTCAGGTAGAACCACATCCAGGAGAATTGGATCAGACTGAAAGACAGACTTATCACCAAAGAAGATATCGCCAGAGGCACCAGTCCCGTCCTTGCCCCTTACTGCGATATTAAGTTCCTTATTATTTGATATACCTGCTTCTTCAAATAAGGTATCCATTTTGATTACCACACTCACCTGTCCCCAGTAGCGTTCGCCTCCTTTTTCCTTGCCAGATGGTTTCAGGTAGATAGGTGTGCGGCTGATAAATCCGATTCCACCCTGCACCAGGTTAATTGGTCCTGCGACAACAGTCTGTTTTGTCTTGATTGCCCTTAATGCAGATTCTCGCTGTTCAGGATGTTCTAAGACTTTGAAGCCTAATGCTTCTTCGTTCCCTTTGAGGGGATAGATATATGTTAAGACATTATTTTTAGCAAGTCCGAAATTTCGTATATGTTTGTTATGGACTATTAGTTTATTTGCCAGACCTTCAAAATCTGAATTATTCAAGTCTGGATTGGTTGAGACATAGGCAGCAACTCCATATGAAAGGGATGTGGTTGAGTTTATAGTATCTTCAAGTTTCGCCTTGATAGTGCTTAATTGACTGAGAGCATAGGAACGGTATTCATAGTAATCTCTTTCCTTTTCTATGGTACCCAGAAATATAAAAAAAGCAGATATTATGAGAGTTACAGATATTGTTGCAAGATGAGGCAGATATCTTTTTGATAAAATCTTGCGTATTTCCTTTGGATTAATCATTCTATTTAAAGATTCGGAGATATTCAATAACATTTTTTTAATAATTTATCAACAAAATTTATCAACAAAATATTTAGATTTTTATGAAAAGAAGGGGTTAATTAATGAATGATAGAAATCCTTTTCTGAATTCTTTAAAACGATCTGCGAGAATTGCTTCCCTCGTGTTTTTCATCAGATTTAAATAGAAATAAAGATTATGGATTGTATTAAGTCTCAGGGCAAGTAAACCTTCGGTCATGAAAAGGTGTCGGAGGTATGCCCTTGAGAAATTCCTGCAGGTGTAGCAGAGACAGTCCTTCTCTATGGGGTCTTCATCCATCTTATACTGTGCGTTCTTTATAATCAATTTACCGTTTCTTGTAAATAGTGTCCCGTTTCTCGCATTCCTCGTAGGCATCACACAGTCAAAGATATCCATTCCCATTGATATCGCCTCTAAGATGTCCTCAGGAGTCCCTACACCCATGAGGTAGCGTGGTTTATCATCAGGTATAAGTGGTGCAGTAACATCAACTACTCCGAACATTTCATCTTTTCCCTCACCGACACTCAATCCGCCGATAGCATAACCATCAAAACCTATATCTATCAGTTTAAGGGTGCTCTCTTTCCTTAGGTCAGGATACATTCCCCCCTGTACTATTCCGAACAGTGCCTGATCTTCTTTCTTCCTTGCCTTTTTACATCTATCTGCCCATTTAATCGTAAGTTCCATTGATTCTTTAGTGTATTCGTATGTTGAGGGATAGGGTGTACATTCATCAAGTATCATCGCTATATCTGAGCCGAGTGCCTCCTGGATCTCGATCGCTTTTTCGGGTGTAAGGAAATGGCTTTCCCCGTCTAAATGAGACCTGAAACTCACTCCATCCTCTGTTATCTTTCTGAGTGATGATAGGCTGTATATCTGGAAACCACCGCTATCTGTGAGTATAGGTCTTTCCCAGTTTATGAATCTGTGCAATCCTCCAAGGGTCTTTATCACTTCATGACCAGGTCTTAGATAAAGATGGTAGGTATTCCCGAGGATTATCTCTGCTCCTAAATCTATCAGTTCTTCAGGGGTCAGCGTCTTCACCATCCCGACAGTCCCGACAGGAATGAAGGCAGGTGTATTCACATCTCCATGGGGTGTTATTATTTTACCTATGCGGGCAGAAGTACTGGCATCTTTCTTTATCAGTTTGAACCCGAACATAAAAAAACAGAGATAATTATTAGAAAACTAAAAAACATGGATTCCCGTTCCCCGATGAAGGACTTCGAGGACAAGTTTCACGGGAATGACGGCCTGAATTTATGCTTAAAAGTTAGTCTGGGATCGAAAAAAAGAGGAAGAAAATCAAGATGGAGGTCCCGATTCTTTCGGGACCTCCATCATTACTGGCTTAGAGTTTTGTAACATTTGATGCCTTAGGGCCCTTCGGGCCATCAACAACATCAAAGCTCACTGCCTGTCCTTCGGACAAAGATTTGAAACCATTGTCCTGAATCTCACTGTAGTGAACAAAAACATCTTCGCCGTCTTCTCTGGTAATGAATCCAAAACCCTTGGACTCATTGAACCATTTAACGGTTCCTTTTGCCATGCTGCAACACCTCCTCACATAATAATATTTGAAGATTGCGGAATCATGCCATAAAAAAAACCGCAAAGTCTTAAGTCTTTGCGGCTATGTACAACAAAAACTTCCGAAGCTTCGAATGTAGTATTGCATAGAATCTTAAAAAGGTCAAGTATTATTTTTTGCCGGTCTCTTTGCAGCAAGAACTGTATTATGCAATATCATCGCGACGGTCATCGGTCCTGCACCTCCAGGTACAGGCGTTATGTATGATGCCCTTTCTTTTACAGAATCAAAATCCACATCCCCTTTTACTTTACCCCTGGGTGTTACATTCATTCCGAGGTCTATTACCACAGCACCTTTTTTGACCATATCAGCAGTAATCATCCCCGGTTTACCTACATCGACACAGAGTATATCTGCCTTAAGGCATTCCTCTTTCAGATTCGGTGTACTCACTTCGCATAGTATAACAACCGCGTTCTTTCTAAGAAGTAAATGGGCAAGGGTTCTTCCTGTATTGCTTCTTTCGATAACAACAGCTCTTTTCCCACTCAGGCTTATCCTATAGGCATCAAGCATCTTTATCACGCCGTAGGGTGTACAGGGTAGAAATAATGGTTTATTAAGGAAGAGTTTGCTCAATGCATAGAGACCGCATGCATCGATATCCTTCTCAGGTGCTATGTGTTCTTCTATCTTTTTCTGATTAAAATTTTTACGGAAGGGAAATTGGAGGAGTATGCCGTTTACAACCGGGTCTTTGTTGAGCCTTTCTATGAATTTGATAAGGGACTTCTCTTTTTCTTTTTTCTGAACGGCATGAATGAGGATGTCAATGCCAGCCTCATCGCATGCCGTTCTCTTTATATCAACGTATTTCTTTGAGGGGGGGTATGTTGCATCAAATAAAACTGCAAGACAGGGATTGGTTCCCTTAGACTTTAGCTTTATTATTTCCTTCTTTAGATTTTCTCTAATATCTGATGCTACTTTTCGACCATCAATCAGCCGTGCGGTCATGAATCTTGGTAGTGAGACCCTTCCCCCTGACTTGATCAGGGGGAAGGTTAAATGAAACCATTGTATGTTGAATTACATACCTGGTTTTATTTACTTAACCTTCTTGATCATCGCCACCCATTCCCTCGGTCCCTTTTCCTCGGATGTCCATTCGAACTGCCCCTCTCTTTCATGGATAAATTCATAATGGAGAGGTTTCGGGTTATGGTCATTAATGAGCATCAGGGTTTCACCTAACTTCAAGTTATCAAAGGTCTCAAATATCTTTGGATGCCGCTCCCATGGGGGAATACTCCTTACATCCAGTGTTACTACCTTTTCTGTCATCGTTTTCTCCTGCTAAAGAAATGGTAAATCGTTTTATTTACCAGCCAAACCTGAGGTCTGATCTTGCAAATTCATTACCGTAAATATAACCATCAACATCCTTCACGCTAACCTTTATCCCGGCCTTTCGGAAGAACCTGTCCCATCCTATCCTGTTTATCCACTCTTTCACCCTTTCATCAGGTTCGGCGTCCTTTCTCCAGGCATTCATAATCTGAACAACTGCATCAACAGCCTCCTTCCATTTTGGAGGGTTATTTGGAAGATACGGTATTACAATCCTTCCAAGATCAGGGCCGCTTCCGGTATTGGATGCCTTTCCTCCAACGGATATCGCATAGCCATCGAGTTTTGGATCACCTGTTAATATCGCTTCGCAATGCATTGTGCAGGCTCCACAATGTATACATCGTTCAGCACTTATCGAGACGCTAAATTCCCCCTTTGGCTTTATTGCTGCAGTAGGACATATGGCTATAACTGTAGGTCTTTCGCATATCTTTATCTGCTCCTCAAGTACTATGGGAAGGTCTCTGTGAACACCGATTATACCTATATCTGCCATTAATGCCTCTTCGATATTGGCACAGCCACCTATGTTGATTTTAAGCCATGAAGGAAGTTTATGGTTTTTAAATTCCTTTATAAGGGCATCACCCAAAACCTTTGCGATGCTGGGGGAATCAGTAGCAGGGAGGTTACAGTGAATCCAGCTCGGGCATGCCATTATATTGTGCATAGAATTCTTTGTTCCACCTACTGGGAATCCGAGCGCCTCAACTTCCTTGATGAGGGCATTGATCTTTTTAGGATCTACATCAATAAATTCAAAGGAATTCCTCAGGGTAATCCTGAAGTATCCTCCTGAATATTTGTCAGCAAGGTCACAAAGTTCAAGCATCGATGCAACACTTATCCTTGAAGGCGGCATCGCTGTCCTTACCGTGTGACATACGTCTCCTGTTTTTGATACGCGTTTTATTACACCAGGTTTTACTATCTCATGGGTATCCCATTTGCCGTAATTTTTTAATACTATAGGGGGAAGATTCTCCTCAACCCGCGGTACTCCAACTCCTCCGACCTTGCTCATTTCACACCTCCCAGTTCTTCAGCTTCCCAGTGGTAGAATGTGTTCCTTCTCGGAGATGAGAAATGCATCGTTGATACTTCAACTCCACACCACTCGAGGAATTTGTCAAATCCTAACCTCTGCATCATATCACCTATTCTTTCCTTTTTTCTTCCGTGTTCGTCATAGATTTCGCAAATTTTATCGTATGCCTGAACAAGTTCCTTATAATCCGGAGGGGTAGCCTTGATGAACGGAAATATTACCTTCCCTTTCATAGGTCCAAATTTCCCTTTCATCTTTCCACCCGCTGTAATGGCGAAACCCTTGTCATCACCAGGCTTTATGGCAGGCACACGGTTTATGCAGTACATACAACGTATACATCTATTTCCATCTATCTTAAGTTTGTTCTTTTCCCATTTCATCGCATCTGTGGGACAGTGGGCACAGACCCATTTTATATTACCGCCCTTCTTAACCCACTGATTAAGCCTTTTCTGATCAACCTTCGGAAGGTCTCTGAATACTCCGATTATACCTATATCACCATGGAGAAGTGCCTTTCCGCATTCATTGGGGCAACCTGACATCTTTGTCTTTATCTTGAAGGGAAATCTCGGATACTGGATGTCATCAATATAGTGTTTTGTCATGAAGTGTTTGACCCTAGGCATATCGACCAGGGCATATTCGCAGAGTGCAGGTCCCATGCAGTCGGGTATATTCCTGATAGCATCACCTGCAGAACCTACGTCGTAACCCATAGCGTTCAGTTCCTGGGTTACGCCCTTCATGGCATCATCATTCATTATTCCACAGATCTCAATATTGTAGTTTGTCGTGAGCATATGCAGGGATCCGTCGCCATATCTATCCGCTATCTCGCATATCTTTCTGAAGGTTGATGTCTTGTAAAAGTTTCCAGGATTTCCGAGAACCCTTATCAGGTGTGAATGACTTATGATATCGGGTCTCCTCGATTTCCTTGCTATTGCTCCCGAGCCTAACCCAGGAACAGATGACATACCGCCATGACCCCACTGGGTTAATCTTTGTTTCATGGCTTCTTCATACATCATAATAGGATAACGAGTCCTTTTCAGTTCCTTTGTATGACTTGGCCATGGCCCTTTTAACAGGGCATCCATATAAGGTGTATCCGACATATTTTCCTCCTTTTTTATTTGAAGTGTGAAAGCCAAATTATAATTTTACTTTCTGAGCATAGTATATGACTTAAGTCACATTTCTTGAGGGTTGGATGACTTAAATAGTATTTTATCATAAAAGGTATAAAGGTATAAAGGAAGTATCTCTTTTAATGTCAGTTTTTAAAGAAAAACCCCTTGCTTTTCTAAATATTTTTGTCTATATTCTACCTGCCATGCTCAGCTTCATGCGCAGACATATGAAATTTTTCTTTATCTTCTTCTGGCTTGTGATTATTTCATTCGTCCTGTGGGGGGTTGGAGGGTTTAATGATTCAAAAAGTGATGTGGTATTAACCGTAGGAAAATACAAGGTAGGACTCGATGAATACAGAGATACCTATGATAGGCTCTTTGATTTCTATAAAAGGGTGTATCAGGAGAAACTGGATGAGGAACTTATTAAAAAGTTGGATTTAAAGAGAAAGGCTATTGATGAAATTATCCAGAAGAGACTCCTTCTTCAGGATGCAAAAAGGATAGGACTCAAGGTGACTGATGAGGAGATCAGAGATTTCATTATGAACTACCCTGCCTTTCAGAAAGATGGCAGGTTTAACAGGGAGATATATATGAGAATCCTTCAGCTTAATCGTACCACCCCTCAGGGTTTTGAGACGATGCAGAAAGAAAATCTCATGGTAGAGAAAATAAGGAGGCTCTTGGGTGATGCAATCGTAGTAACAGATGAAGAGGTCAAAGAATACTTCATGGAAAGACTGAGATCAGACGGAAAGCCATTCAAAGAAGAAGAGTTCCTGAAGGTAAAGGGGATTCTGACAGGCCTTATTCTTCAGGAGAAAAGGGAGAAGGCATTAGTTTCCTATGTGGAGACCCTTAAGAAAAAGACAAAGATAATTATTAATGAGAAGGTCTTAAGTTAATACCCCAATGTAATGGAGTCAATCCAGAAAAAGGTAGTGGATCTCATCATATTTGACCAGGACGGGACCCTCGTTGATTCCATATCAGATATAACCAACAGTGTAAATTATGCACTCGATACTGTAGGACTTTCTGTTTTCGATGTCGATACCATAAGAGGGTTTGTTGGAGAAGGAATAACAAAACTGATAGAGAAGACCCTGGGTCCCCATAAAGAATTTCTCGAGAGGGCACGTTCTCTATTCCTCGAATATTATTCATCCCATCTAACTGATAATACCTATATATACCCAAACGTGGTAGATCTCCTTGAGTATTTCAAAAGAAAGAAGAAGGCTGTTATATCGAATAAACTCGAGAGCCTCACAAAGGATCTCCTGGAGGGACTTGGTATCATCCACTATTTTGATATTGTTCTGGGAGGTGATAGCATTGGAAGAAAGAAACCTTTTCCTGACTCTATAATTAAGGTTCTTGATGTTTTTGATGTAAAAAAGAGCAGGGTAGTGATGATTGGGGATAGCCCTACAGACATAAAGGCAGGCAAGGGAGCTGGGGTTCTTACATGCGGGGTTACATATGGATACAGAGGGAGGGACGAAATCCTTAGTGCAGAACCTGACTTTTTGATAGATGATATCCTTGAATTGAAAGAGATCATCGAATGAAACCATTTCAAAAAGGTTACCCTGACAGTATAGGAATTTTTAAATGAAGACAAAAAAGAAACTCAGCATCTGGCTTCCCCCTTTTATCTGGATGGCCCTTATCTATCTTTTCTCAACCTCAGGATTCTCTGAGGAAAACACAGCCTCATTCCTTCTTCCAATACTGAATGCCTTATTTCCGGAAGCCTCTCAAGCAACACTGTCAAAGATACATTCCTTTATCCGGAAGTCTGGCCACTTTATAGAGTTTGCTATTTTAAGTCTTCTCTGGGTCAGGACATTAAGAAAGGAGTGGGAAGAGAGACACGATCCATTTTATATTGTCTCTTTTTCCCTTTCAGTTATTTATGCCATAGTTGATGAATTTCACCAATCCTTTGTTTCTGAACGTACCGCTTCCTTTCTTGACATATTCATAGATTCGGCAGGTGCTGCCTCATCATTATTCTTATTAAAGATATATGTTATCTCTCGGAATTGGAAAGGACTCAGAAGAAAAGGGCTAAAGGATTAAAGGGGTAAAGGATTAATCTATATCCAGGGTGGACCTGTCCCTTTCTATTTTCTTGGGTCCGATTAATGCAGGGATATCTGCCCTGGGAGGTGAATATTTTGTGGGGGAGGTTCCTTTCTTGAAAAACTCTGTAATAACTTCACCACGCTCTTTGTTTGTTAGGAGACCTGTTTCGGGATCTATTTCAGCCATTACTATATCGGCAGGGATAGAGTAATCCTCAATCGGTTTATCCTTCATGACCCCGTCCATAAATTTGACCCAGATGGGGCTTGCTGCCCTTGCCCCTGTTTCCTGTTTGCCGAGGCTCTGCCTGTTGTCAAAACCGACCCACACCCCTGCGATTAAGTCAGGTGTATAACCTATAAACCATGCATCTATATATTCATTAGTTGTCCCTGTCTTTCCTGCTACAGGACGTTTGAGTGCCCTTGCCCTCCAGCCTGTTCCTTCTTTCACAACATCCTCCATCATAGATGTTATAAGGAAGGCGGTTTGCGGACTTATTATCTGTCTACCCTGGGGTTCATTGTTCTCGAGTATGTATCCATTTGGGTCCATTATATACTTAACTGCAAGTGGTTCTACCTTAAAACCATTATTAGCAAATAAACCATAGGCAGAAGTGAGTTCTAAAGGTGATACGCTCAGGGAACCGAGTGCCAAAGTGAGATCACGGGGGAGATCTCTCTTGATCCCTAAACGGGTAGCCAGATCTATTACAGGGTTGATACCTATCATCTCAAGGAGTTTTACAGTAACCACATTCCTCGAGTATATAAGGGCAGTCCTTAGTCTTGTAGGCCCATAGTATTTACCGTCATAATTCTCTGGACTCCAGCCCGGATCTAAAAGGGTCTCGTCATAGGTTACAGGCTCGTCCACAATAATACTGGCAGGGGTAAATCCGTGATCCAGCGCTGCTGCATAGATGAAAGGTTTAAAGGCAGAACCTGCCTGACGGTTGGATTGAACAGCCCTGTTGAATTCACTTCTCTGAAAATCATACCCTCCAACCATTGCCCTTATATAACCTGTATGAACCTCCATAGCTATAATCGCCCCTTCTATAACAGGGTCTTGCTCCAGGGCAAAGGAGACTGTTCGGGATTTTCCCTTAAAAGATTTTAACCTCACCTTTATTACATCTCCTACCTTTAGTATATCTGACGTCTTAAGAGATTTTGTCTCTTTGGTCTTTCCTCTATCTATCCCCTTTTTTGTCCATGCCATATCCTCGATACCGATCTTACCTGTAACACCTCTTGCCTTTACAATAGCATACTGGGGCGTAACCTTTATAACTGTGCCGTTAAAGATATCCCCTTCTGTCATAACAACAGGACGGAAAATTTCCTCTTCGTCCTTAATATTAGTTTTCGCAGGATCTATTTTTTTCCGGGCTAAAGGTCCTCTATAACCCTGTCTTTTATCAAGTTCCCGCAGTCCTTCCTGCAGTGACTTTACAGCCATTGCCTGCATTCCACGGTTCAGCGTAGTATAAACCTTAAGGCTTCCCTTATAGACCATCTCTGTTCCATACTTTGTCTCGAGATACTGCCTTATATATTCGAGAAAATAAGGTGCATCATTCACTTTTTCTCTCAGGCTTGAAAGGTAGATGGGTTGTTTCCATGTCTTTTCTACTTCCTGTTTGGTTATAAACCCTTCCTCTTCCATCCTTCTAAGGACAATGAGCTGGCGGTGTCGTGCCTTTGAAAGGTCATTATAGGGAGAATAGGTATTCGGGGCCCTTATCAGACCGGCTAACATTGCGGATTCTGCAAGACTGAGTCCATCAATAGGTTTTCCGAAATAGGTTCTGGAGGCCATCTCAACCCCATAGGCACCGTGTCCGAAATAAATCTTGTTAAGGTAAAGTTCCAGAATATCATTCTTTTTGAGGTTACTTTCAATCCTTGTCGCTAAAAATGCTTCTTTAACCTTCCTTTGAAGGCTCTTCTCAGGTGTCAGGAAGAGAACCTTAGCTAACTGCTGGGTTATTGTACTTCCACCCTCTTTTATCTCGATAGAGATTATATCCTTAACGAGTGCCCTCGCAATTGCGATATAATCGAGACCCTTATGTCTGTAAAACCGTGAATCCTCAATGGCCAGAACGGCATTTATAAGATTCTTAGGAATTTCCTTAATACGGACAGGTATTCCCTTTTCTATCCTGAATTCACCTATCAACTGTTCATCGTCAGAGTAGACCTTTGTTCCCTCAGGCGGATGCTGGTTTTTTAAGAAACCTACTTCAGGGAGATCTTTTGTCAGACCATAGAAGGCACCAGCACCTGATATGAGAATGACTGATATGGTGAGAATGATTATTGTTCCTATCTTACCGTTCATATAAAAGTACCTTCTCAAAGATATTACCTTTTCTTTTTAACTTGTCACCCTTAGTGAAACGAAGGGTATCAACTTTATTGGTTCTTCGGCTTTACCTCAGAATAACAGAAGGAAAGGGGTTTAGCTTTTTATTCCGTCATATATGAAAAGTGCTAAACCGACAAAGGCTGTAAAGATACCGAGGGCAACTCCTCCCTGACTATGTCCGCCTGACATAAACATTATTGCAAGACCGACGACCATCAAAAGACCCCCTATCTTCATCCATTTCGTAAACATTTAACCTCCGTTAAAAGAAGTGTCATTGCGAGAAGTGGAGCGACGAAGCAATCTGACACGAAGTGTCATTCCGAACGAAGTGAGGAATCTCATTGGAGATTGCCACGGGCTTCGCCCTCGCAACGACCTTTTCCGAAGGATCCTGTGGACAGGTCGGATTGCCACGCCCTTCGGGCTCGTAATGACTGCAAAAGGCTTTAATACCTTCATTAATTTAAATCTATTCAGTAGAAATTTCAAGTAGAATTATAAAAAGGGACTACCCTTATGTTAAAATGTTATGACCAATGGAAATAAGATCTTTCTTTTCATCACAGGCATTTTCTGCACTAAAGCACAGGAATTTTAGGCTCTTCTGGACAGGTCAACTAATATCCTTTACAGGTACATGGGTACAGTATGTTGCACAGGGATGGCTTGTTCTGAAACTTACCGATTCCCCTTTCTACCTCGGACTTGTTGGGGCAGCAGGCTCACTACCTGTCCTTCTTTTTACACTAATCGGAGGAGTGATAGCTGACAGGGTTCAGAAGAGAATAATAATCATTCTAACACAAATCTTTTCGATGATCCTCTCATTTCTTCTTGCAGTACTTACATCAATGGATGAAGTAATGGTGTGGCACATCCTCTTACTGGCCACTTTATTTGGAATCGTAAATGCCTTCGATATCCCTGCGAGACAATCCTTTCAGATAGAGATGGTAGGAAGGGAAGACCTCCTGAACGCCATCGCCCTTAACTCTGCAGCCTTTAATGCAGCAAGGATAATAGGTCCTGCTGTTGCCGGGCTCCTTATAGGATATCTGGGACTCGAGATCTGTTTCTATATAAATGCCTTCAGTTTCATTCCTGTAATAGTCGGACTTTTTAAGATGACCTTTTCAGGTGACAGGAAGGATATATCCACCGGAGGTTTTAAGGAAAAGATCCTTGAGGGCTTAAGATTTATGAGGGATGAGCCAAAGGTATTTACATTAATACTCCTCGTTGCGATTATCAGCCTGCTCGGTATCCCTTTTTTAACCCTTATGCCTGTATTCGCAAGGGATATTTTGAAGGTCGGGCCTACAGGTCTCGGTCTGCTCATGAGCTCCGCAGGGGCAGGGGCATTTATCGGTGCAATCTTCCTCGCTTTCAGGATAGATATAAAAAAGAAAGGTTTCCTTGTTGCCTCTTCAGGTATTCTCTTCTCACTCACCCTTATTATATTTTCTCTATCAAGAACACTTTGGCTCTCTATGTTTGTACTTTTCATTGGGGGGTGGGGGATGATAAGTCTTATGGCTACAGCAAACAGCCTCCTTCAGTTATCTGTTCCGGATGATCTGAGAGGCAGGGTAATGAGCGCCTTTGCCCTCGTGTTCTTAGGATTTACTCCTATTGGGAATCTTATAATCGGATGGATGGCAGAGGGACTCGGAACACCCCTTGCAGTAACAATCGGGGGAATACTCTGTCTTATTACTATTATTCTGCTCTACTGGAGAAGACCGGAGATGCTGAGGTTATGATATTGAACAACAATTATATTGTATAACAATTTGTTGTCCAGGGGAAAATGCAGCGGTAATCTAATAAGTAAGATCTTAACCCTTCATACAACCTCAGGCAAGGTGATAATTCGTAGCTCTTGGACGTGGCTTGACAAATTGGGTTACAGTAGGCTATCTAATAGACATCTGATAGATATAAGGAGATGAGGAAAATGAAAAAGATACCGAAATTTAAATCAGAAAAGGAAGAAGCAGATTTTTGGGCAACCCATGATAGCACTGACTATTTATCAGAGACAAAAGAGATTAAGGTTAGATTTTCACGGCCTTCAAAAAAATTAGTTTCACTAAGACTTGATGAAAAAACAATCAAACGATTAAAGAAGATAGCCAATAGCAAAGGAATTGGCTATCTTGAACTTGTAAGGATGTGGGTGCTTGAGAACCTGAAAAAGACCAAGGCTGCCTGACTTTAAAAAGAGGGGCTATAGACGATAAGGTCGGGTCTTACAATATAAGAAATCTGATAAATCAAGGCATGTTCCACAAATAACAGACTATCATTGAGAGAGGAGAGTTATGAAAAAGAAACTACATCCCATACATCCGGGTGAAGTGCTCTGTGAAGAATTTCTCAAGCCGATGAGTATAAGTCAAAACAGACTTGCCCTTAATATTGGTGTGCCGCCACGGAGAATTAATGAGATTGTCCTCGGTAAGGGGGGATTACTGCTGATACCGCCCTCAGACTCGCAAAGTTTTTTGGAACATCTGCTGAATTTTGGCTCGGATTGCAATCACAGTATGATTTAGATGTTACTGCTGAGGAACTCGGCGAGCGGTTGAAAAAAGAAGTAAGGGCGTTCGCAAACGCTGTATAAATAAAAATACTCAGCTAACAAGTAAATCCAGCGGACGACGTAAACGCCGCCGCTGATTTAGATCGTTACGATAGCCTACCAGCTCCCTCCTCCACCGCCTCCGGAGCCGCCTCCTGAAGATCCGCCTCCGCTTGAAAATCCTCCTCCACTGCTCCTCGGCGCTGAGGCCATTGCAGAGCCAAAGCTCGACATTGCACTATCTAAACTTGAAGAAAAGGTACCTGTGCTGAATTTTTTAATGCCACCTGGAGATGAATACCATTCAGGAGGTATCTGATATATTCCCTCAAATGCCTCTGCCCAGTTATCTTCTACATTGAGTGCCATCGCATAGGGAAGGAATTTTGAGAAGAGGTTCTCATCCTTCATCCTCTCCAGCCTGTCCTTTTCTGCCCTGCCCAGAAACTCCTCAAAACCCCTGATATCTGCCAATGCCCTTGCACCTTCTACTGTCTTAGCAGGCATGAACCTCGCAAAGGCAAAGACAGGAACACATGTAAGAATCCCTGCAAGGATAGCACTTACACCTATCCTGTCGGCCACGATACCGCCGATGACAGCACCTAACCCCAGAAGTATAAATCCTGCTATTATATAACCTCTCCTTACATCGTCAGGGTTGTTTTTGAAGTAGCCCTTGGATTTTAAATCCTGGTAAAGGACCTTTTTTAGGTCAGGTATATTTTTATAAAACTTATTCTTTAAACTCGATATTGAGACAGCGCTCCTTAATTCGAAAAGGTCACCCATAAGTTTATTCTCAAACTCAGAAAGAGATGAATCAGGGTCTTTAACCTTTGTGAGTGAAAAATCGGTTGAATCGAATAAGATCTTTTTCTTTTTAGTTTCCTCAATCTTTATAAAACCCTTTACTGCGAGACCTACGATTGAGGCGGTAATATCCCTCATATTAAGTCGTTCATCTATCAATGCCCCTACCTCGGCAGGGTTGAGAATCTGTTCCTTATATTTAGGTGGCTCATACTGTACAGATATAGTCTCTCTCACTCTCGGGTCCCTCCCTCCTGAATACCAGAGGTAAAACATCAATAAGAAGGATATAAAAGGTAATGTGAACATCCAGTTATCCTTTATTCCCCAGATTAACTTCTGCAGTCCACCAGGTTGTTTGGTGATTCCTTTGTCCCAGCCATAGGCTATGGTGAATCCTTCATAGGGGTTAAGATCTCTTGATGTGAAGTTGATACTGTTTCCCATAGGGATATATCCGCATTTCGATTCCTTTGAACCTAAAAAACCAGTATAACAGGAGGCCCATTTCTCTTTTGTCTCCTTCTTCGAAAGAAGTGTCACTGTCGCACCTACATCCTTTATGGATGCATTCCATCCGTTACCGGTAACATTCCAGTAAAGTTCATCATGTTCTGGGAAGAAGAGGATGACATTATCAACTCTGTATCTGATAATGTATGTCTTCTTTCCACTAACATATTTATCAGGGTCACCTATGCGTATACGGATATTTCCCCCTTCTCTCATCGTCTTATATTTCCATGACTTCCCTTTCTCGTTTAATACATCTATCACTTCAAAGGGTGTCTTTACTTTCCCGCCGAGGTCGTCTTTATATATGTATGGTATGTCCCTGTAGATTCCATGCCTTTGTTGATGGAATTGGACATCAATTATCTCTTTTACCTCAATGCGGGATGTCTCATATATACTTATATCTGAGTGGAATTTTATTATGGTCATATCACTGGAGGCATATGCCCATGTTATCCCTGAGAAGATAAATGTAAAGATAAGGATTAGATATTTAATGGAGTTCCTGAAAGACAGGCATCTCAGAAATAAATCTTGCACTATACGCTTAAAGGTTTCCATGGTTACCTCCTAAAATTTCACCTGGACTGGCTCCCGTTCTGCTGGTGCTTCAAGTTCGAAGAATTCCTCCTTTGTAAATCCGAACTGTCCTGCTATCAGGTTTGACGGGAATGCCTCTGTCATGGTGTTATAATCCCTTACAACGGCATTATAATAACGGCGGGCATATTCGATACTATCTTCAACCTGTTGAAGCTGGGTCTGGAGTTGACTGAACTGGATACTTGCCTTAAGGTCCGGATATGCCTCGGCAACAGCGAATAGACTCTTAAGCGTTTCCCTGAAGATATTTTCTGCCTGTGCCTTTTCAGCAGGGCTTGATGCCTGCATCGCCTTCGCCCTTGCTTCAGTAACATTCTCAAAGACAGCCCTCTCATGAGAGGCATAACCCTTCACAGTCTCGACAAGGTTTGGAACAAGGTTATATCTCTTTTTAAGAAGGACATCTATATCAGACCATGAAGAACGGACAGTGAACCTCAGCCGGACAAACCTGTTATAGATAATTATTCCGAACAGAATAATAAAACCGATTGTTCCAACGAGAAAAAATAAAAAAGCCATGTTGCCTCCTTTGCTGTTTCTGTTAATAATAGCAGAAGAATGCCTTATTGCAAAGGGTTATTTTAGAAATTTTTAATGTATTTCTGAGCGATCATCTCTAAACCCCTGGCAGGACAATACTTATCTGGGCGCCAGGAAAAGGGGTCAAGGCGCTATCCCTTTCTTTTCCCCAGGACCATGATGGAATTATTGAGAGTCTTGCTGTGCCTGAACGGATAGATATCTTTCCGTTCCACTCCGTAACAAATTTTCTTACTGCCCTTAATCCATGGCCCCTTCCTATATCTGCGTGTCGCGATACCCCATGGAGTAAAGCCTTCTCAAGGGCATCGAGGTCGTTTCTTAACGGGAGCCTCTTTTCAAGTGACTTTTTAAAACCTATTCCCAGATCCATTACAGCGATCTTCACAACATTCTTATTTAGCCTCTTATGGTAGAAATACTTCTGGATGCCCACAAAGCCTGTATTCTCACTATGCTCGATTATATTCTGACAGACCTCTGAGAGAGAGACCAGAAAGTCATTTATCGCCTTCTCTTTGTAATGGAGATGTCTTTCGAGGATTGTCTGTGCCCTCTCTTTTACCCTGCCAACGATGAAGTGTATATCATTTGATTTCTCTATTCTTGTTATCTCAAGGAGCACATCGGACTGGGGGTTTCTCGGAAATTTCTGAGGAAGCTCAACAGGGGACATCCTGAAATAATCAGGGGCAAATCTGAAGAAGTCCATCCTGCTTAGGTATCTTATGATATCCTCTGATTCAGGAAGATAAAGGGTGAGATTCTTCCCCTTCTGTTTGAGAAACCTCCCGAACTCAAGTAGTCCTACCATTCCGTAGGGATCGATAAACTCAGTCTTTCTTAGATCGATGACATCAAGGTCTGAAGATTCTAATCTACTCAGGATAAAATCGAAGGTTGTATCATCAATAGATTCGGAAGGGATCATTCTGTTTATTTGCAGGTACTACAGCTTGTGGAACTGCAGGTGCCACAGGAATCAGAAGAAGTGCCTTCACCTCTGGATTCTACACCGGACATGCCGAAAAGGGAGAGTTTTTTATTAACATCCGATGCCCCGCACCGCGGGCATTCTACTACGGTTGAACTGAAAACAAGTTTTTCAAAATCCTCTTCGCAATGAGGGCAATGGTATTCGTAGATGGGCATGTTTAATTATAGCCTTAATCATGCCCTTTTGTCATCACCTTTTGGAACCTTCTCCCAGTCTTCAAGGAACTTCTTTATCCCTATGTCGGTGAGTGGATGTCTTAACATCTGCTCTAACACATTAAATGGAATAGTCACAACATGGGCGCCCATCATGGCAGCCTCAATTACATGGAGGGGGTTTCTTATGCTTGCTACTATAACCTCTGTCTCAAAGGCATAATTATCGAAGATTTCTACGATCTGTCCAACGACATCCATACCGACATGGCTTATATCATCGAGCCTACCAACGAAGGGACTTATATATGTTGCTCCTGCCTTTGCAGCAAGGAGTGCCTGATTGGGAGAGAATATAAGAGTCATATTCGTCTTTATCTTTTCAGAGGAAACCCTTTTAACAGCCTTAAGGCCTTCCTTAGTCATGGGGATCTTTACCACGATATTCTTATGTATCTTTGATAGCTCCCTTGCCTCCTTGATCATCCCATCCGAATCCATACTGACCGCCTCGGCACTGATAGGGCCGTCAACGATGGAGCAGATCTCATCTATCACCTTCCTGAAATCCTTTCCTTCTTTAGCTACGAGGGAGGGGTTCGTTGTAACACCATCTATTACCCCCCAGCTATAGACCTCCCTTATTTCATTTATATTGGCTGTATCTATGAAAATCTTCATTATATTCCTCCCCAATTTGTCATTCCGTGCTTGACACGGAATCCAGGGTTTCCCGTGAAAACGGGAATCCAGTTCCTTTCGATAGTTCCTGCTTTAGCACGTACATCGTCTGGATTCCTGCTTTCGCAGGAATGACAGAAAGACTATTACAGTTTTTTTAAGCAGTCTCATAGGAAATCTTGATGACATCCTCGATCATACCGAGAGGAGTTTAGGATATTCCATCTCTAAAGTCAACCCAAATTCTAACCAGACCATTGACCATATAAGCCCATTTCTGATAAAGTAGACTCATGCATAGAAAAATATTTGTTTTCCTATTACCTTTTCTATTCATTCCTTTTTTAAAAGACCTCAAGGCAGAAGAAAAGCCAACGAGACCCCTCGATAAAAATATTATATCCTGGCAGGATGCTGATAAACATTACGGCTAGCATAAAACAGTCGATGGAGTAATTGTAAAGACCAATAATACAGGGAAGACAGTCTTCCTGAATTTCCATCCGAACTGGAAGAGATACTTTACTGCGGTGATCTTCGAGAGAGACTTTCATCTTTTCCCTCCTAATCCTGAGAAATATTACCTTAATAAGCATGTCCGGGTGACAGGGATCATAAAGGAATATAAAGGCAAACCTGAAATTATCCTTACTTCTCCAGACCAGATCAGGATATTGAATAAGTAGAAATGAAAACGGCCATTCTTATCCTTACCCTTATTTTCTTCGGAATTAATAATGCCTCTGGAGGCGAACTTCAGGGCCTCTGCACAAAGGTCTTTGATGGAGATACTATTCAATTGCGGATTGTCGAAGACCCGACCCATAGGGAGGATCTCAAATTGGGAATTGAAAAACCAGAAATCCGAAATCAACAATCCGAAATTACTGTTAGACTTATCGGTGTGGATACCCCTGAGTTAAGTCATCCTCTAAAGCCAGTCCAGTATTTTGCACAGGAGGCAAGCTTTTTTACAACTAAGATGGTTTCAGGAAAGAAGGTGAAATTAGAGTTCGATTTAGAGAGGGAAGACAAATATGGACGCCTCTTAGCCTATGTCTTTCTCCCTGATGGTAGGATGTTGAATGCAGAGATCATAAAGCAGGGTTATGGATTCGCTCTTACGAGATTTCCCTTCAAATACATGGAGGAATTCAGGCAGTATGAAAGGGAAGCGAGATCAAAGGGACTCGGTCTCTGGAAGGGTGGAGGTAAGGCAGAGCTAAGATGGCTTATAAATGAGAAAAGGATTCCCTTTAAGGTTTATGAGATGGCGAATAATCTATGGGCCATTGAGTATAAAAGATATATAAAGACAAGACTTAATGATGAGGAACTTATGGCTACACTCAGCAAGTTAAGGGTATGGGTCCATGAACTTAATGAAAGGGATTTGAGGACAACACTCCTCAGAGAGGGATGGGAGGAGATAGATTGATAAGCTATAATATGTCCAGAGGAGTAGCTTAAATGAAACGTCCATCAATCAAAAAACTCAAGGGTAGAACTACAAAAGATATTTTTGTAAGTCTTACCGAACCTATAAAGAAAAAACTTCAGACAAAAGGGATAAAAGAGGAAGAAATACTTGAAGATTTTGAAAGGCATAGAAAACCTAGCAGAAAACACTAATCCGTCTTACATTATCCCTTAGACTCGACTGCCCCATCTGGAGCAATGATACGGATTTTCAGGGATTAGGGGTGAAGGTTCATAGCACATCGGAGTTGATTAGAGGATAAGATTAATGACATATTGGAAAAATGTGTTAAAATAGCGTTAAAGATGAAGGAGGTATTCTATGAATATATTCGTAAGAATTGAGATTTTTGAAGAAGGAGACGTATATGTAGCGTTATCTCCGGAATTAAACGTCTCCAGTTTTGGCGAAACCATTGAAGATGCAAAAAAGTCCTTTAAAGAGGCTGTCGAAGCTTTCATTGAAGAGTGCCAGGAGATGGGCACGCTGGAAGATGTTCTGGAAGAATCAGGCTTTTCAAAAGTTGATGATTTCTGGAAATTAAGAAAACCCATAGCTGAAGAAGACCTCGCCTTCGCTGTTTAATCTAAATGGCTGAACAAAAAATCACACCTACACATTACGAAATACTTATTAAAATATTCGAACTCGATGGCTTTGTTGTCAAAAGGAAAAAGGGAGACCATATCATCATGACTAAGCCTGGAATAAAACGTCCCCGCACTTGCCTGTCCTCATGAAAATGGGGGATGCGGAATCCAGTTCCTTTGTAATAGCTCCCTGTTTTTACAGGGATGTCGTCTGGATTCCCGTTCCCCGATCGCAGTCGAGGACAAGTTACACTGGAATGACAGAAATCTGCAGTAAACTATCATGCAGGGATGGGAGGAGATGGAATAATGGCAGTTGATAATAAAGCATGGGAAGAACTCTCCATACTTGATCCATCTGATGTATGCCAGAGGACTGAGGTTCAATACAATCCCCAGAAAGGAGAATATTCTCTTAAATCCTTCAACTCAGAATTTTTAATCTCCCCCGTGAAAAGGGAGATAAATCCCTCCCCTGAATCAGATCATAGATGGCTTCATGGTATTGAAGAATTGTTTAATATATCTGCCATTCAGTATCTTATCAAGGCAAAGTGTGCTGGTCCCTCTAAAAAATTAGTTAATCCCGGAGACCTGAAGGGTGGGGATATTTTTTTCAGGGGCTCCCATATACTGCCCTTAGATACCTTAGCTCAGAGATATAGGAAATCACCTCAGGACTTTCTTTTGGCAGGAGAACTTCTTGGTGGAAAGGCTTTATCCTTCGGTGATGCTTCAGTAGAACTCGGGCCTTTTCCGAGAATACCAGTAACCCTTATTCTCTGGAAAGAGGACGAAGAGTTTCCTCCAAGGATGAGCCTTCTTTTCGATTCTACAGCAGATCAACATCTTCCTATAGATGTCCTCTGGTCTATTGCGATAATAACTATCCGTGCCCTCCATTGCATCTGAGAGCCTGATAAATGTTAACCATGGTCTGGGGATATAGTTTTCAGATGTTGATTCTATCTTATCATTAGGATAAAATCTTCTTGTGCAGAAAATTAGCCTTCTAAATCTTGTTGAAGGTATATCTTCTTGGGCTGAATTAGAAGCCCTTATTACAGCTTTACCTTCAGAGCAGGAAAGAGGCGAGGCATTCGAAGAATTCTGCAAAGCTTTCTTTCTCCTTGACCCAGTGTTTCAATTTGAGAAGGTTTTTCGCCAAAATGAAATTCCTCATTCATTAAGACAAAAGCTTGGATACCCTGGCATTCAGGATATAGGTATAGATGGTCTTGCCATAAGCATTGACGGAAAGCTCATTGCCTATCAGGCTAAATTCAGAAGTGACAGAAACAATATCCCTACCCTTAGAGAGTTATCTACATTCTTTACAATATCTGACAAGGCTGACTGGAGAATAACTATAACCAATGCAAACAGCCTTCCTACTGCGATAAATGACAGGACAAATCAGAGTCGGATTCTTGTTGACCGCTTTGACCAGCTTGATTCTAATTTCTTTGACCGTCTTAGGTTTTATCTTAAAGAGCAGCGTATCGAGCCTCAAAAGAAAAAGACCCCTCATCAAACTCAGCAGGAAGCCTTAGAATCAGCCTTGTCATATTTTAAAGAACATAACAGAGGTCAGCTTATACTTCCCTGTGGTACAGGAAAGACACTTGCCTCTATGTGGATTGCTGAAAAGATCGGAGGTTCTCACATTCTGGTAATGGTTCCGAGTCTTGCATTGATGAGCCAGACATTGAGGGAATGGGCGGCGAATACTGTACTTCAACCTTTCCGATATCTTTGCCTCTGTAGTGATACGACTGTTGATCTGGGTAATGATTCTCCAATAGAGCATCTTTACGAGATGGATATACCAGTGACCACAGATGTTAAAGTAGTATCAGACTTTCTCTCCAGTAAACAGCCTGCAACCTCCATCTTATTTTCAACTTATCAGTCGAGCAAAGTCCTTTCAAAGGCAGTCTTGAAAACAGGTACGATATTAGATGTCGGTATATTCGATGAAGCCCATCGTACTACAGGGACAGAAGTCGGCGTATGGAATCTTGCCCTTAATGATAAAAACGTCCCGATAAAAAAGAGAATCTTTATGACAGCTACTCCCCGCATCTATGCCCCTCACATAGTCAAGAAAGCAAAAGAGGAGGATATTCTTATATGCAGCATGGACGATTCAGATATTTATGGAAAAACTTTTTATGAAATGACATTTGGAGAAGCAATTGAAAGAAACCATATATCCGATTATAAGATTGTTGTTATCTGCGTTACAGACTCTGAGGTAAAGGAGATTATCCAACATGGTGGGAGGGTTATTACAGATGATGAACATGAATGGGATGCTAAGGCTTTTGCAAAGCGAGTTGCCCTTGTTAAGGGGATTAATGCCTATGGGCTGAAAAAGGTATTCACATTCCATAACAGGGTAAAAGGTGCAAAGGCATTTACAGATACTAATACACTCTATGGTATTAATCAGGTATTCAGGATGCTTGAGACAAAACATACTGAAAAAGACAATAACTTCCTTATTCCTTCTCAAAAACATTCTTCTGAGGTGTCATTGCGAGGAGCAGTAGCGACGAAGCAATCTCATAATCTTCTTAAAGATACAGAGATTGCCACGCACCCTTTGGGTGCTCGCAACGACAAAAATGAATCTTCAGACAATATAAAATTCTTCCATGTAAACGGCACGATGCCATCAGGTGTGAGAAACAGCCTTATGAAAGAGTTCAAGGAATCTTATATTGGCATAATGAGCAATGCCAGATGTCTGACAGAAGGCGTTGATGTTCCAGTTGTAGATACAGTTGCATTTATAGATCCAAAGAAAAGCATTATTGATATTGTTCAGGCAACAGGGAGGGCAATGAGGAAGGCAGAGTGGAAAGAGAGGGGATATATTTTTATACCTGTTGTTGTCGAAGAGAATACAGACCCTGAAGAGATTATTAAAAGTTCAGATTTTGATGCTGTCTGGCAGGTGCTTCAGGCAATGGTTGACCAGGATCAGCGGATTGAAGATATAGTTTCTAATTTAAGAATCATGCAGGGCAAAGGAGAAGAAGGCACAAGGGAATGGAAAGATGCAATGGCAGAATATGCTGAGAAGATTGAATTTTATAATCTGCCAATAAAAATAGATAAAACAAGGTTTATAAATACGCTTTATACAAAGACTTTGGAAGTAATAGGAAAGAAATGGGATTTTTGGTATGGGTTGACACTCGCTTATAACGAAGAATTTGATAGCCCGAATGCTCCCAAGGAATATAAAACATCATATGGTTATCCGCTCGGGACATGGCAGGGGCACCAAAGGCAATTTTATAGAAATGGTGAATTATCGCCATATAAAATTAAGCGCCTTGAAGCAATAGGATTTATGTGGAATCTTCGTGAGAATACCTTTGAGAGGGGTTTTAAGGAAACACTTAAATATAAAGAACAATCAGGTGATCCTAATAGCCCCAATAACTATAAAACACTAGGAGGTTATCCACTCGGGACCTGGCAAGCCCATCAACGGCAGTTTTATAAAAATGGTAAATTGACTCCAGAAAAGATTAAACAGCTTGAGGGAATAGGATTTAAGTGGCAATTAAAAGCCATTGGTAAGGAAGCTTTTGAGCAAGGGTTTCAAGAAACATTGAGATATAGAAAGCAATTCGGTAATGCTAATTCACCTCAGCAATATAAAACAATAGAGGGTTTTAACCTTGGGTCTTGGCAGGATTTGCAACGGCGGAAATATCGAGAAGGTAGGCAACCGCAGGAGAACATTAAGCGACTTGAAGAAATAGGATTTAAGTGGAACAAGTTTCATGCAGCCTTTGAAAAAGGGTTGCAAGAAACACTGAAACATAAAGAACGATTTGGAGACCCAAACGCTCCTTCTAGTTATTATAAAACTTCTGATGGCTATAAGCTCGGTCGCTGGCAATACCTTCTAAAACTTAGAAAAGATAGATTATCTCCCGACCAAGTTAGAAGACTTGACGAAATAGGGTTCATATGGGACCTTTGGGACATTATTGATAAAGCCTTTGAGAAGGGTTTCCTTGAGACAGTAAGATGTAAGGAGCAGTTTGGTAATCCTAATGCACCAATAAGTTATAAAACACCAGAGGGCTTTAAGCTTGGCAAGTGGCAATCCGATCAGAGATATAAAAGGGGTAAATTACCTCCTGACAGAATCAAAAGACTTGAGGAGATTGGGTTTAAGTGGGTTCTTAAAAAATAATAATGCCGAAGAAAAGACATCATTATATACCTGAATTTTATCTCAAGGGTTTTATAGATTCTAAAAATGAACCTAATATTTGGGTATACGACAAAGATGATGGAAAAGTTATAAAGGCAACTGCTAGAAATATAGCTGTAGAGAAACACTATTTTTCATTTATAAACGAAAGTGGGGAAAGAGATTCAGAAACTATTGAAAATTTAATGGCTGGGATAGAAAGTGAAACAGCTAAGGTATTAAATAAGATAAAGTCATGTACAGACCTAACTGGCGATGATAAATTAATATTTACTGGATTTATTGCTTGTATGATGATAAGAGTTCCGAATTTCAGGCAAAACACAGAAAATGCAGTAAGCGAAATGATGAAAAAAATGAACATAATATGGGCTTCTCATAGAAAAGGGTTTGAGGCATCAGTAAAAAAAATGGAGGAGGAAACAAGAAAAGAAATTGGTATTCCCATTGAGGAGTTAAGGCAATTTGCATTAAAGGGAGAATATGATATAAAAATTAGTCCACAATTCAGCCTTGCTTTGATACTCGGGCAATTTGAATCTTTACATGAGATTTTCTTTAATATGAGGTGGGCCTTTTTGAAAGCTACCGAAGAATATAAATTCTTATCAGGAGATAATCCTTTGTTTTATAATGACCCTACACATGACCCAACCTCATTTTATGGAGTTGGACTTGCAAATAAAAATATAGAGGTGACTTTCCCTGTATCTAAAGATATTGCTGCATATGGATCATGGAAAGGGCCAGAAGGTTATATTCAAGCTAAAAATAACACGGTTAGAACTATTAATCGTAGAACTGTATCGGCTGCTTTGAAATTTGTGTTTTCATCTGAGAAATCTGACACCTTAAAAAGGTTTGTTACAAAATATAAAGGCAGTTCTCCTAAATTGCTCATAAGTTAAATAATGCCATTACTTACTTATAAATTGCATTAGTAAGTAAAAGCTTTGACAAACAGCAGGGTCAGACTTAAACCAAATTACGTGTGGGGGGAGAGGCGGTTTTTCTATAACCCTTGACATCGCCATTGTCAGAAACTAATATTTAGAGAAACATAACTGCAGTATAAAATTAGCATATTAGATTCTTTATTGAGTAAATGAAATTACTAAAGTTATTCATACTAATAATAGTTCCCCTCTTAATTATACTTCTTTGGTTATATAGGGCTTATTGGGAATGGATGACTTTTTGGGCTGCTGTAGGAGCAATTGGTAGTTTTATTGTTGCCCTACTGGCAATATATGGTGAATTCTTTCGTGCATGGCTCTGGGGTCCTAAGCTCAAAATTATACCTGAAAATCTTAAAGGCGACCCTACAACTATTACAGAATTATGATAGATCGACGATGTCCCCGATCAGAAGCTATACCGCATTCTATTACCACCTAAAGGTAATAAACTCACGCTCTATCGTTTCAGCAAAAAATTGCAGGGTCATGCTCAGACAATTACATCGTCGTGGCCCCGACGGAGAATTCCATCCTGAAGTCCTAACAGTTCCTCTTCAGTATGTATGGTCTCCTGCTGAATGGGCTCCTGCTTTACAGACTGTCGCAGATGAGGCAGTGCTTGATTTTGGTCGGATCAGTCAAAGTGACATTTTTCGTCCTACATTATATATCACAAGCGCAAATTTTAAAGGATTCGTAACTTCAAATGATTCTGTCAGATTTAGTCTCCAAATAGTTGCCGATAATTTTGTGTCTTCCAAATTGCAAATCTTCGAAGTGTCTTGGAATGGCAGATGGGCAGAGACGGCAGAAGATATGTCAAAGAATTTGATAATTTCTGAAGTTAAACCCAATGAAGCTAAAGCTTGAGTAAGTAAAGGTACGCATCCCACATTTTTATTATCCCACAGAGGGAAGATAGCCATTTAAAAAATACAGCAGTTGACTTACGCATAAACCTGTTTCTGTGCCTTTACAGTAAGCGCTAGCCCCATTGCCCGAAGCAGTGTCATTAGACTTTTTATTTCAGGGTTGCCCCGCTTTGAAAGCATACGATAAAGATTCTCCCTGTTGAGATGTGCCTTTTCCGCTATTGCCGATATTCCCCCTTGAGCTTCGGCAATGTTTCTGATCGCAAGCAGGAACAATTCACGGTCTCCTTCTTCAATTGCAGCATTTAGATATGCAGCAGCCTCTTTAGGATTTTTCAGGCTTTCAATGAGGTCTTCCTGATAACTCTTTTTTTGTTTTACTGCCATTTATATTACCTCCGGTTACGCACAGCTAAATGCACCGGTTCTACTTTTCAACCTCCCCATCCTCTCCCTCTCTCATTTTTAAGCCTTTTTTGCAGTAAGCTTTATAACAATCTGTGCGTCAAGGGCGTTTGCGATCTTCTTGAGGGTCGAGAGGTTGGGTAAACCGAGAGTAAGTCCTTCAATTCTGGAGATCGTTGATTGCGGCATACCTGCCTTTTTTGCGACCTCTTCCTGTGTCATTTTTTTCTTTATCCTCTGCTCAATAATACTCCTTGCAAGTTCATATTCAGGAAGAAGTTTCTCATGCTTTTCCATCACCGCCTTGTCTTTTAACAGCTTTTTTCTATGTTCTCTGTAAGTGTATGCCATAATATCACCCCTTTCTTAAGATATAATCTTTCATTCGCTTCAGAGCTATTTCTATCTCTTTCAGTGGCGTCTTCTCAGTCTTTTTTGTAAAACCATTCAGCAGAATAAACTTTTTGCCTGTGTAAGCAAAATAAAATATTCTGTGTATATTTGCCCTGTCCTTTATTCTTATTTCATAAAGCTTTCTGTGTCCTGTGAGGGGTTTTACATATGGCTCTTTTACATTCAATCCATATTCCTCAAGCAGGTCTGCAATAAAAACATATTTTGCCCTGCTCTCTGGCGACAATGAATCAATAAACTCCTCAACAGGCCGTTTCCCATCACTGGCAGCGTAATACTCAATCGTCCAGTTCACGATTTATAATATAGCATAATTGCTATAAAGTCAAGGGCTTTTAAATAGAGCGCTAACTCATAGGAAGATGATGAGGGTCGAGCCTCGACATGCGAGGGCAGGCTTCGGGCATGACAGATATTATGACGTGGATTGTTAAATAGCCATCGAATCTAATTTACTGTCAGTGTGTCATATTGAAGGAATAAAAGAATCAATATTGCTATGGGAATAATTATTGAATATGTATTGTTGTTGCAATTTATTCTGATTTCTGATATTCTGAAATCAGACATTATGAAATAGGAGGTTTTAAATGGAGGCGATTAAAACAGCAATAGCAGAGATAAAGTCCCGCGGGCAGTTAACTATCCCGAAGAAAATAAGGGACATAAGTCATCTTGAAGAAGGTCAGGTAGTTTCCATAATCCCGCTGGGGGATTCTGTAATAATTACCCCGAAAAGACTTGAGCTTGATGAGGCAAGAAGGCAGATAAGAAAGATAGTTAAGGCTTCAGGCGTCTCTCCAGAGGAACTGCTGACAGGGCTTAAAGAAGAGAGAGAAAAACTTTACAAAGAAACCTATGGCAAAAAGAAGGTTTAAGGTTTTTCTTGACTCGAATGTCATAATATCGGGGCTTTTTTTGGATAAAGGGTCACCGCGCATTATCCTTGATCTTTTGAGTCTTGGGCTTCCTGTAATTTCCGGTGTAACAGGTGAATATAACGTTATTGAGATAGAACGGAATCTATCAAAAAAGATGCCTGATGTCCTGCCTGTGTACAGGAAATATCTTAAACTACTTAAGCTTGAAATCGTGCCGCTGCCTTTATCTACGGACGTAAATAAATTATCCGGTCACACTTCCGAAAAAGACAGACCTGTCCTTGCATCAGCAATAAATGGCAAGGTTGATTTTCTCGTGACAGGAGACAAAAAGGGCTTTTTAAAATTAAAAGGCAACTATCCATTCAGGATTCTGAGTCCCAGCGAATTTCTTGATATAGTTCTTCCTGAAATTATTAATGTGGTTGAAAGTGAGGGCATTTAAATTATGCAGGAGCTTTTAATCGTCGCTAATATGACATAGCAGATTGCTGCTCAGGATGCAGGTGCTGCAAAGCATCGGTTAAATTGAAAAGTAGCTACGGCAGTTGGAAATTAGTAATTAGTGGTAATTCGTGGGACACCATACCTAATTGCTTGTGAATTAAGTAAGCTGTCCCTTGAATTCTTCGCTTTTATCTTTCACATAGCTTGCCTCCTCAAGGATATCCTTTAAAGTCTCCATCTTTTCCGCTAAAATTCACCCCATTATCTTAAATATCCCCATCCTTATAAATTTTACCGCTATGGCGGCAAGGAGGAGGGATGCTATTTTCGCGAAGGCCCTTGCACCATTAATCCCGATTAACCTTATTATAATCTCTGCCCTGTTAAAAATTATCCATGCAAGAATCAGGTTCAAAATAAGTGAGAGTATCACAGGTAAATAACCGTAATTCCCTACGAGCATAAGTGTAGTTGTCAGGGTGGCAGGGCCTGCGAGCAATGGAGTTCCGAGTGGGACTACTCCGAGTGTTGGAGGGACCTTTGCCCATCTATCCTCCAGGCGTACTATATCCGCAATCGAGATTATGAGGAGAAGTATCCCACCTCCTATCATAAAGTCCTCAACCTCTATCCCAAGGGTATTAAATACTGCCCTACCGAGGAATATAAATGCCGTTGCAATAAGAAATGCAGTAAAAACAGATTGGAATGCTATCCGTTTTCTTTCATCCCTTTCCATCCCCTCTGTCATCCCGATATATATAGGTAATACACCAGGGGCATCGATTGCGACCATTATAGGGATGATACTCAGCAGAAATGACCCTAAGATGTCTGTAAAATTAATTGCCATGTGTTTTAAATTTTAGTTTCCCACCGTATTCTGACATTAATTCTTGGAACTTTTTTATTTTCTTCTTTTTTGATTCCACCAGTTTCACTGCAAGTCTTAATGCCTCTATAAGGCTTGAAGGGTCTGCAATTCCTTTTCCAGCAATATCATATGCGGTACCGTGGTCTACTGAAGTCCTTATGATTGGAAGACCGACACTAACATTGACGGATTTACCAAAGGATAACATCTTCAAAGGTATAAGTCCCTGATCATGATACATTGAAACGATAATATCATATTCCCCTTTATATATCCTATGGAATAATGTATCAGGAGGGATAGGTCCTGAGGCATTAATCCCTTCCTTTCTTGCCTTATTAACAGCAGGGGCTATCTCCTTTAAATCCTCCCCTCCGAATATGCCACTTTCACCTGCATGTGGATTTAAACCTGCAACTGCAATCCTCGGATCTTTTATTCCGAGATCGAGCATAGCCTTATGGGCGAGGATGATAGTCTTTAGTACTCTATCCTTCTTTATCATAGAAGGAACATCCTTTAATGCTACATGGGTCGTAACAAGGATAACCCTCAAAGACCCCCCGATCAGCATCATTCCGAAATCCTTTGTCCCTGTGAGTGCAGCAAGAAGTTCTGTATGACCGGGATATGGAAGTCCTGCTATCTTTAATGTTTCTTTGTTTATAGGGGCTGTGACTATAGCATCCACATCACCTGATATGGCGAGTGAGACAGACTTCTTTATATATTCGTAAACGGCCTTCCCTGCAACCGATGATGGTTTCCCAGGAACAAAACTTGATACATTCTTAAGATCAAGTATTTCTATTACACCTTTTCTCGGAGATGATTCCTCTGCCTTTTTGATGGGCTTCAGTCGAAGTTTAAACCGCAGAGATTTGATCGTTTTCTCCATCACATCCGAATCTCCGATTACTACGGGCCTCACGATACCTCTGATATTACTCCTCTGGAATACCCTGCATATAATCTCAGGACCTATACCTGCAGGATCTCCCATCGTGATGGCTATGAGTGGCTTATACTTCATCTTATCACCTTATTCCTTTCTTCCATTTTACTACATCGGAAGGCACTTTTTGTTAAAAATACTAAGTCTTCTTACTTATGTCATTCCTGTGAAACTTGTCCTCGAAGGTAGTAATCGGGGAACAGGAATCCAGATTTTTAGTTTCCCTGCTTATGCGGACAAGCCTGAATTACCACTTGTGTGAGAATGATAGAAAGGGGTGATTTTTGAATAGGAAGGTTATCGGATAATTACGCCTTTAAAGCTCTTTCTGTGGATTTCGCAGGGTCCATGTTTTTTCAAGAGTTTTAAATGTTCCTTTGTGGCATAGCCTTTATGGATGTGAAATTTATACTCAGGATAGATTCTATGGTACTCCATCATGAGCCTGTCTCTTGTTACCTTGGCTATTATGGAGGCAGCAGCAATAGAGGCGCTTCTACTGTCGCCTTTTATGAGAGATTTCTGCGGTATGTTGACAGGTATGTGAAGGGCATCGGTAAGTAAAAAATCCGGTTCGGTATTAAGGGAAATGATGGCTATCTCGGCTGCCTTTATAGTAGCCCTCAGGATATCAGTTTCATCTATCTCCTTCACATCAATAATACCTATACCGACACTGAGGGCAGTCGTTGTGATTTCTAAAAACAGGTCTTCCCGTTTTTTCTCAGAGAGCCTCTTTGAATCATCAAGACCTTTAAGGAAGATCTCTCTGGACAGTGTTACTGCAGCAGCTACAACAGGTCCTGCCAGAGGTCCTCTTCCTGCTTCATCTACTCCGGCAATTCTGTTGTAGCCTCCTCGGTATATCTCCTCTTCATAGAGAAAGATATCCTCAGTTCTACCCCCTGGAAAGATCGAGAGCTGTTTCTTTGACATAGACTCTGTCCTGATAACAGGTCAGGACAGCCTCATTCTTTTTCCTTGATCCTTGCTGATTTTCCTTTCTTTCCTCTGAGGTAGTAAAGCTTTGCCCTTCTCACATCGCCTTTCTTTACTACTTCGATCTTATCAATCATGGGTGAATGGAGAGGGAGTATCCTTTCGACACCAATTCCGAAAGAGACTTTCCTTACTGTAAAGGTCTCACGGCTTCCACTACCCTTCCTTCCGATTACCGTTCCCTCAAAGACCTGGATCCTCTCTTTATCACCTTCAACAATCTTGAGATAGACTTTCACAGTGTCTCCAATACCGAAGGAAGTGATTTCCCTTTTCTGGGATTCTTCAATTAGACGTATTGCGTTCATATCTTACCTCCAGGAGATTAAAAGTTCTCACATCGTTTGTTTAATTTCTTCTAAAAGTTTCTTATCCTCCTCAGAAAGATTGGCCCTCTCAAGAAGATCAGGCCTCCTCTCTAATGTCCTCCGGAGTGATTCCCTTCGCCTCCAGATCCGTACCTCTCCATGGTTACCTGAGAGCAGAACTTCAGGTACTTTCATTCCCCTGAACTCTGATGGTCTTGTATAGTGAGGGAAATCAAGAAGCCCCTCTGAAAAGGAATCTTCCAAGGCTGACCTTTCATCTCCAAGTACTCCGGGAATGAGCCGTATAGAGGCCTCTATTACTGTCATCGCTGCCAGTTCTCCACCTGTAAGTACATAATCCCCCAATGACAATTCCTCATCTACTATCGCCTTTACCCTTTCATCAATCCCTTCGTAGTGACCGCAGATAAAAGTGAGGCAACGGGATTCTTTAGAAAGTCTTTCCGCAATTTTCTGGTTAAAGGTTTTTCCCTGAGGAGAGAGAAATATGATCAACCTCTCTTCCTCAATCTTTTTCAGACTGTCTATTGCCCTGAAGATTGGCTCGAGCTTGAGGACCATACCAGCACCACCACCATAAGGGTAATCATCAACGACATGGTGTCTGTCTTCAGTAAAGTCCCTTATATTATAAACCTTGATGTCAAGAATGCCCTTATCTATCGCCCTCTTGAGGATACTTTCAGAAAGGATGGCCTTTATTACTTTAGGAAATAGCGTGATGACATCGCAACGCAATTAATCTAACAACCCTTCCATCGGATGTATTACCATCCTTTTCTTCTTTATATCTATTTCCTTAATAACTTCCTTTATTGCAGGAATGAGGTATTCTTTTTTTAGCTCTTTCCCTTCAGGAGAAACCATATAAACCGAAAGGAGTCTTCCGAATCTTTTAAGATTATTGGTAAGGGGGAGAACATTTACCGCTCCTTTAAAACCCCATACCTTAACTATTTTGCCAATAGTGATGAGATCATTGAGCACACAATCCCTATTCTAAGATCTCGAGGACACATCGTTTTCCTAATTTTGTGCCAGACGCATTAAGGATAGTCCTCATAGCCCTCGCGGTTCTACCCTGTTTGCCGATTACTTTTCCCAAGTCACTCGTGGATACCCTTAGTTCAAAAACTGTGGTCTTTTCTCCTTGTACCTCATTTACCGCTACTTCTTCTGGTTTATCCACCAGAGCCTTTGCCATATGTTCGATTAACGCTTTCATCAGAATCCACCTCCTCTATTAGGTCGTAGACCTTCGGCTTCAGGAGGCCCTCTTGCGGGTCTCCTCAGGCTGTGAGATCACTCCAGCTTTTATCAAGAGATTCTTGACAGTATCTGATGGCTGAGCACCTTTTCTCAGCCAGCTCAATGTTTTCTCAGCATCTATCTTTATCTCTGAAGGGTCCTTTAATGGATTATATGTACCGAGGATCTCAAGAAATCTACCATCCCTCGGCATACGTGAATTAGCTACTACTACACGGTAGAAAGGCTTCTTTTTGGCACCCATCCTTGTTAATCTGATTCTTACTGCCACTTCATCACCTCCCTCGCAATATTCAGGCCTCCCTTCCCGCCCATGGGTCTTCGACTGAAGGCCTTCATCATCTTCTTTACCTGGATGAATTGTTTTAATACCCTGTTGACATCAGTAACCATTGTACCACTGCCAAGGGCTATCCTCTTCCTTCTATTTCCATTTATTATAGCATAATTTCCCCTTTCCTTTTTAGTCATAGAATCAATAATTGCTTCAACCTTTATCAGTTCCCTGTCGTCGATATTAATCTCGGATCTAAACTTCCCCAATCCAGGAATGAGATCGAGGATCTGACTTAAGGGCCCCATCTTCTTCATCTGTTTGAGTTGGCCCCTGAAATCTTCAAGGGTGAATGAATCTGTCCCGAGTTTTTTCTCAAGTCTTAGGGCCTCTTCCTTTTCTATTGAGGCCTCTGCCTTTTCTATAATAGATAGGACATCCCCCATGCCGAGTATCCTTGATGCCATCCTGTTAGGATGGAAGGGTTCTAAGAGGTCAAGTTTCTCTCCAACACCTATCAGCTTTATTGGCTTCCCTGTTACAGCCATCATAGAGATTGCTGCACCACCCCTTGCATCTCCATCCATCTTTGTGAGGATTATTCCTGTAAGGTTAAGGGCTTCATCAAACCTCTGGGCAATATTGACAGCATCCTGACCTGTCATTGCATCTGCTACTAAAAGTATCTCATGAGGAAGAATCTTTTCCCTGACCATTTTTAATTCATCCATGAGCGCATCATCTATGTGGAGCCTCCCCGCAGTATCGATAATGACAGGTTCGAAACCTTCCCTTTTTGCCTTGTGGGTAGCGTCCTCACAGACCCTGATAGGATTATCACCGTCCTTTGTACCGTAGAAATTGACTCCTATCTGGGAACTCAATAATGACAACTGCTCTATTGCAGCAGGTCTCTGAGTGTCGGCAGCTACAAGCAGGGGCTGTCTCCCTTCCTTCTTGAACAGATTAGCAAGTTTCCCTGCTGTTGTGGTCTTTCCCGATCCCTGTAACCCAACGAGCATAAGAACAGTGGGGGGGTTAGGTGAGAGATGTGTCTTTTTATAGCTTTCTCCCATAAGACTGGTAAGCTCTTCATGGACCACCTTGATTACCTGTTGACCTGGGGTAAGGCTCTGAAGTATTTCCTGTCCGATCGCTCTTCCCTTTATTCTCTCTACAAAATCTTTGACAACCTTGAAGTTAACATCGGCCTCAAGAAGGGCCAATCTTATTTCCTTAAGGGCAGAGAGAACGTCTTCTTCTTTAAGGATACCTCTTCCCCTTAGTTTCCTGAAAATCCCTTCTAATTTATTCGTAAGTCCTTCAAACATTAAGACCTCATAATTAATTGTTACCCTGACCCTGAATCAAGTTCAAGGGAAGGGTCTCGGTTTTTATTCGGAGGCATAGATGAGATTCTTCGGTCGAAACAATCCTAGAATGAACATTCATTGAAATTATGAATAATATTAGATGTTTCCCTTTTTGTCAAGCCTACTCCTTACCTTTCTGATGGTCTCTTTGTAATCCTTTGTCTCGAATATAGCCGAACCCATAACGAGTATGTTTGCTCCGGCTGATGCTACCTTATGGGCATTATCAACTTTTACTCCTCCATCGACTTCGATGGATACTTTATAACCACCCTTATCGATCATTTCCCTTAATTTTTTTATCTTGGGGATTATCTGGGGTATAAATTCCTGTCCGCTCCAACCCGGGTTTACTGACATGAGGAGTACCATATCAAGGTCTTCAAGAATATGTTCAAGAGTTGTGAGTGGTGTGGCAGGATTCAGGGAGACACCAATCTCTATTCCCATCTTCTTTACAGTATGGATCATCCTGTGGAGGTGAGGACAGGTCTCAACATGGACTGTTAATATCTTTGCCCCAGCCTTTCCGAATTCGTCTATATATTTTTCAGGATTAGAAATCATAAGATGGACGTCGAGGGGAAGATTTGTAACTTTCCTCAGGGCTTTAACAATAAGGGGACCAACGGTTATATTAGGGACAAAATGACCATCCATTACATCTATGTGTATGAGGTCAGCCCCGGCTGATTGAACCTTTTTTACTTCTTCTCCAAGACGACTAAAATCTGCTGAGAGGATCGAAGGTGCTATTTTTATCATCTTATTTCTCCACGACTGTTAGTTCTAATCTATCCCCTTTCTTTATAGGGAATCCTGCTTTCGGTTTTTGACCGAGGATGCGTCCTGCTTCTTCACCCTTAGATAACACAATCGAAATCTCTATCTCCATCTTCTCCAATATAGCAGACCCTTCATTAAGCATCTTCCCAATAAGGGAAGGTGTTTTATACCAGATCTCCTGAGGACCAGAACTTACCAGGAGGTTGATCTTTTCTCTTCTATCAATGACAGATCCGGGTGGAGGGTTCTGGGCTATAACAACGTCCTTACCTATGGATGCTGAGTTAACCCTTGCAATATTATCAATGGCTAAGCCGTTTTCCCTTATAGTTTTTTCTGCCATTCTTAATGGTTCCATTTCTAACCTCGGAACTGTCACCTCCTGTTGACCTCTACTCACAACAACTGAGACGCTCCTTCCTTCCTTTATAACAGAGTCTGGATGGGGCTTCTGGGATATTATGAAATCCTTGGGTATATTAGGATGGAATTCTTCTCCTTCTATGCTGAACTTTAACTTAGCGTCCTTGAGGATCCCTCCTGCTTCGACTATCTGTTTGTTTCTTATGTCAGGGACAGAAACCGTTTTCCCCTTTGTAAGGAACTCCATCGTTAAAAGTGTGGTTGATATGGTGATTATAAGAAAAACGCTGGAATAGAATAATAATTTCACAAAGAATCTGATATTCATAATCAGATACTCCCAATCTTTGCAGCAAAGAACCCATCAGTGCCATGGATGTGAGGATATACCCTCAAAAAACCCTTGTTCATAACCCCTGCAGTGAGATTGGATGAAGGGTCATCAAGATAAAAATCCGGATTCTCCTTAAGAAAACTTTCTATCACATGTTCCCCCTCTTCAGGCTCTGTTGAGCAAGTGCAGTAAACCATCTTCCCCCCCTGTTTGAGGAGAGAAGAAACACTTTTAAGTATTGCTGACTGAATCCTCTGGAATTCCTTTATCATCCCCTCCTTTTTCCTCCATTTACCTTCAGGGTGTCGTCTGAGGACACCAAGATCTGAGCAGGGGGCATCAACGAGGATCCTTTCAAACTTTCCGAGATGACTTATATCTTCTGTAGCATCTGCCTTCAAGACCTTTATTATCTTTATCCCGAGCCTTTCTATGTTTTCTCTGAGAAGTCTAAGCCTCCTGTCATCTATATCAAGGGCTGTTATCTCCCCATTATTCCCCATGATTTCTGCTATATGAGTTGACTTCCCTCCCGGTCCTGCACAGGCATCAAGAATCCTCTCTCCCTTTTTTGGATCGAGCATAGGGGCTATAAGCTGTGCACCTTCATCCTGTATTTGAAAATACCCCTTTTTATAAGATTTAAGTTCAGTAATATGAGGAAATCCCTTGATCCTTATGCTATAAGGTGAGAGGTTAGAGGCCTCGGCATCTTCAACCTCTTCTCTGAGTGCATATAGAAGTTCTTCCCTGCTTATCAGGAGGGAATTAGTCCGCAATGTCAGAGGAGGGATTTCATTATTCGACTTACAGAGAGAAATAGTCTCATCAATACCGAAACGTTTAACCCATCTCCTAACGAGCCATTCAGGATGGGAATAAGATACAGATATATGTAATACCGGGTCATCTTCAATAGACGGATAACTTATTCCTTCCTTATTTCTGATGATATTTCTCAGAATAGCATTCACAAAACCTGCAACCCCTGCATGTCCATAGACCTTTGTCCGCAGGATCCTGTGGACAAGCTCAACCGATTCATCTACAGCAGCCCACTCGGGAATCCTGTCAAGGAAAAGGATCTGATAGGCCCCCATTCTCAGATTATTTCTTACAAAGGGGTCTATTGTCTCAATATCCCTTTCCGCCTGCGCCTCGATAATCCAGTCAAGTTTCCTTCTGTGTCTGAGAACACCATAGACGATCTCCATAACAAGGGATTTATCCTCCGGGCTGAGGGGGTTATCAAAGGCATCCTCAATTGCCCTCTTTGCAAACTCACCTTTGGTTTCAATCCTGTGAAGGGCTTCAAGGGCAAGATGCCGTGCTGTCTTTGATTTTACCATAGTAACCATACAGGGACTGTAACATACCTATAGCTAAAAAATCAATCGGGTGAGATGATTCAATAGAAATTATAATGTTTAAAATTAGTTGTGAATTTAGAGATTTTGGTATAAAATCTCAACAAGCTTAAATTGACTAAGGGGGAGGTTATGGATAGTATAACTGTCAACCTTGATGGCATACCAACCGAAATAAAACGTTTAAAAATTTCCTTAAAAACGCTCATCCTTGATATAGAAAACCCCCGCATACAGTATTTCCTTGATACTCGATTAAACGACTATATTACTCAAGAAAAAGTAAAATTTGCCCTTGCTGAAGGAAATGACCAGTATGAGAGGTTAAAAGACCATATAGAACAAAATGGGGGCATTTATGATCCAATATGGGATTGTAACCAGAAAATTAAACACGCTTTTAATGCATTATAAAAAGAATAAAATCAGCAGTTGCAGATTCCTATAGTCTATGACTCATAAGGATAGGATTAGCCATGATGCCTGGCCTTCCATATAGGTCATAGACTGAATAAGTCTTTAAGGAAATTTTTGTTTAGTAGACCAGAAAGACTATAAATGGTAAAATATCTGAAAAAGGAGGTGTTTGGATGTTAGAGGTAAAAATACCGATATCTACAGATGAGATTATAGAGGCCGTAAAAAAGATGAAGAAACATGACAGGGAGATTTTTATAGAAGACTTAATTGCAATGACTTCTCCCGAGTATCTGGAAAGCATTAAGGAGGCAAGGGCGGAGTATAAGGCTGGTAAGACGAAGTCCCATAAAGAGATCTTTGGTTAATGCATTTTACCCTTGTCTATACCCGCAGGGCTGAAAAGGATATAAAAAAACTTAACCCCTCCATAAAAACCCATATAGGAAGAGCCCTCCTGAAACTTCAAGAAGATCCAATCAGTCATTCCGAAAAACTCGCTGATCCTAAAATTGGAACATATCGCTTCAGGATAGGTGATTATAGAGTTATTTTTGATATAGAAGATAACGATATCGTTATTCTTAGAATTGGACATCGGAAAGAAATTTACAGAAGGCTTTAAAGCATATATAGTATCAGCCAGATATATAACTTATGTAGCATGAAAACAGACTGGAAGAAAAGAACTGACCTATTCTAAAAAGAGCCGATAAATCGTTCTCATTTTTAAGAAGAAAAACTTGTCCGAGGTCTCACTTATTTTTTTTGGCCTTCATAAGACGTTCGTACTTTTCAGAACCGACACACTCCTTTGCAGCAGGGCACCACTCTATGCACGAAGGTTTCATCTCTCGAGATATTGTTTTTCCACACCCCTTACAGGTGGTTTCTACCTCATCTGTCCATATCTCAGTTATGACACCGCAGAAGAAGCATTTTATCTCCTCCGGATAGGGGCTTTTTATCTCACTACTTCCCGGACATGTATCTTTCAACGCCATATTATATTTTAACAGGTTGTCTTTATAATTGCATGATATAAATCATAACCAGAGCCGAGTATTAAAATCTTTCTTGAAATTTTTTGAAATATTCTATAAAATCTAATAGACATGCAGACGCCAATAACAATAAAGGTAGGATCTATCGAGCTGGATGGAGAGCTCTTTGATACCGATACTGCAAAGGCTATAGCCAGCAGTCTCCCCATAGAGAGGGAATTTAATGTCTGGGGAGATGAGTTTTACTTCGAGATCCCAGTATCAAAGGGACCTGATCAAACAGCCACAACTGAGGTAAAGGTTGGAGACATAGGATACTGGCCTCCGGGAAGGTCACTCGCTATATTCTTTGGACCCACACCAATGAGCAGAGGTTTGGAACCTGTCTCCGCCAGTAAGGTGAACATTGTAGGAAGGATAATTGGCGATGCCAAAGTATTAAGGGCTGTAAAAGGAGAAGACAGGATATGGATATCAAGATTAAGTACTGCGTAGTCTGAAATTATAAGCCCCGTGCCACAAGTCTTGCGGCCGAACTGAAAAAGGATTTTGATGTAGATGCAGAGTTAATAGAGGGAAGTAACGGGGTTTTCGATGTAACTGTTGACGGTAAGCTTATTTTTTCCAAGGATAAGCTCTACCGTTTCCCTGATGGGGGTGAAATTACAAAACTCATCCGTTCAACTTAATCCACTTATAGTTTCTTCAAAAATATAAAACCACATGACAATTGTATAACTACGACCATAGCCATAATGCAGGATAATCAAGATAAGGTATAATTTCTATCCCAATATTTTCTCGACCTTTTCCTTCTGTCTGTCAAACGTCTTAAGGATTTCCTTCTTTGCATCAGCGCTGAGATCCTTGCCTTTTGTCAGGGCATCGGAGGTTTTTTCAGATATTTCATCCACAAGATCAGAGAGGCTTTCCATAAGGAGGCTTTCCATAAGATTGGAGGCAAGATCTTCAGCCCTGTCGCTGGTTTTTTTCGCAAATCTCGCTATATCTCTTCTTGTCTTCTTACCAGAATGGGGGGCAAAAAGGAGTGCAAGCCCAGCGCCCACCATAGCGCCAATTACCAACCCAGCCAGTATCGTTTTACTATCATTTGAATTCATTTCTACCTCCTGCTGAGGATTCTAAATTTAACTTAACAGGGAATCTTCCCCTTGTCAAGGGGTAATACTAATTCTTGTCAGGACATCAACCATAGTATAAGAAGGAAATTAACGAACTTCTTTTTTATACTGTAACACCAAAATGATAATGTCCTAATTAGCCAAAATAGAAATGTCCTAATT
>CAKKSD010000039.1 GCA_919902995.1 Thermodesulfovibrionia bacterium | reverse complement strand
ATGCTACACCGAACGAAGTGCTGAGTGGTGCAATAGCTGGTGGAATGTAGGAATCTTATTAACGCATTATTATTTAGATCAGACAATACTTTCTTGGTAGAGCCGAATAATTTTTCGGATTATTTTCAAAAATATAATCCACAGAATTTTAATGACACCTTATTTTTATTAGACATGTATTCAGGGCTGGTTCTTACAAAGATGCCAAAAGATATTGATAGTCTTATGACAAACAGACACTATGATTCAAAAACTGCTTTTTACGGTATCCTGGAATCTTTTCTTAAAGATAGCAATGGAATCCTACTCTGGAACTATCAATTGGAGAGAATTTGCAGTCTCGTATATCGCAAACCAGATGATATTGTTTCCCTCAGGAAAAATCTTAATTCAAGGAAACCTTATGCGTGGAAAATTTTAGAAGACTTCAAGCTTGATGAAAAGAAGACACTTAGAGATTTTGTTGAAGAGAGAATGGTCTTTGGATTTGCAAAATCGCCTAACATCCAAGGTGCAAGAGCACTTTATGAATTGATAACATTATATGGGGGAGATAATTGAGGTTAAAAGAAATATTAAAAGTGAAGAAATAAAGTATGTGAATTGAAGAGAGATGCTATTGCAAGAGTGATAGAGTGGGGATGGTTAGGTTGTTGCTGAGGTTAAAAAGGTAATAAAAAACAAAAAAGGAGATTTTTATGGGTGAGAATCTGAGAGAAAAAGAATTTAGATTGGGATGTTGGCATGGCAAATTGCAAGCAAAAAAAAAGAAAGAACATCAACTTCAAAGAGGAATATTTTTAACTCAAAAGATTTGTTTTTGGGAAAATAAAAAATCCAAACCCATAATCAGGCTCTTTGGTTACGAAGTCCCATTGAAGGAGAAGGTTACACGTGGGACGTGTGTGGATTTGATGGGTTACGGTAAAGACCATAATCTTTACATTATTGAACTTAAGGATAAGGGTTCAAAAGAATCAATGGAAGAGATAAAAGAGCAAATAAATGACTATGCAAAAACAGTTGCTAAGATTCAAAAGTATAAGTATATTGAAAAAGAATTTAGAGAAACTTTTTTCTTTCCAGATAATTTTGAATTTCGTGAAATCAAAAAAATGTTGCTTGCGGATAAAGAATTCTACAAAAACAAAAAATATCCAGAAGATGATGGGATTCTCTATTTTTACATTAATAGCAAAGATTTAGAGGCTATAAAAAAGATGGAGCCACGAAAGGTAATTAAAATCCACTTACAAAAGGAATGGAATGCAACTTAAAATCCACCGTGGCTCGCGTGAAATCGGGGGGTCATGTGTTGAGTTGACCTCAGAAAATTCTCGCATCATTATTGATACAGGATTGCCTCTTTCAGCTACAGGCAATGAAGACTGCAAAGATTTAATTCCTGCCACTCTTACTGATTCTCTGAAACAGCTGCATCCGCCGCTTGAAGGCATCCTGATTTCCCATCCTCATCAGGATCACTATGGTTTGCTCGAACATATCAAGCCGAATATTCCTTTATATGCAGGCGGTGCAGCCTCAGAATTAATAAAGCTTACTTATATCATGCAGGGTAAACACAACCTCTTTGCCCAGCCGATCACATTTAAACCAGAAAGAAGTTTCAAACTTGGTGATTTCAACATCACACCCTATCTGGTAGATCATTCAGGCTTTGATTCTTATGCCTTTCTTATTGAGTGTGATGGCAAAAGAGTCTTCTATTCAGGAGATTTCAGGGAACACGGACGTAAAGGGAATTTGTTTCAACTGCTCAAGAATAAACTTCCTCGGATAGATACGCTCTTATTGGAAGGGACAATGGTAGGACAGGAAAGAAAGGATACATTATCAGAGACAGAGCTTGAAGAAAGATTTGAGAAAAGTATCAAGCAAACTGAGGGGATTGTATTTGTAACATTGTCCAGCCAGAATATTGACAGGATAGTTACCATATTCAGGGCTTGCAAGAAATCAGGGCGAAATATGGTAATAGACCCCTATACGGCTGAGATATTGGATAAACTGAAAAATCATTACATATTACAAAGGAAAAAGTGCAATATACCCCATCCATCCTGGCCTGAGATACATGTTTGTTTTCCAAAAGAACTCTGCGAATGGATGAAAAGGAATGGGAATAAGCAAATTGTTCAGAGATATAATAAATATGGAAAGCGCTGGGAATATTTTTCAAAAAATGCTTCAAGATTTGTAATGTTTGTCCGTCCTTCAGCTACAGAGGAGCTAATAAATAAGAACTATTTCGACCTCTCAAAAGCAAGATGGATCTATTCCTTGTGGGAAGGCTACATAGAAAAAGACCCGAAGACAACTAAATTTGCCTCTCAACTTAAAAATAGAGGAGTTACCTTTGAACATCTTCATACCAGTGGTCATGCCGATATAGATACCCTTAAAAAATTGGTCGATATAACAAAACCTGAGAAGACAATACCAATACATACCCTTAATCCTCATCTCTATAAGGACTTTTTTCCGAAAGTAGTAGAAGCCTCTGACGGCATAGCAATCGATATTTAATACTCCTTGATATCACAGTTTTTCAGACTGCCAGAGTGCTGACAGCCTTCCATGTTATTAATATATACAAACATATTAAAAATAATATGGAGAAAAAGATATGAGAGGAAAGCATAGAATAATTGGACATTCTGATCTCTATACTGAAAAGGTCATCTTTAACCATAGTTTCGAAGAAAAAAAGGCGATTGAGTATTATCACAATTGTATACATTCTATTCTGCTCTATAATCAACCATATGATCTCTTTAATTATGGGTGCTGTCTTCTCGGTTCAAGAAAGATGATTTCTGTACTCAAAAGGAATTACCCTCCTATAAAAGAGAGGATAAAAGATGACCTCAAGTTAGATATGGCAATTTTAAACGCGCCTAAGACAGTGATAGAAGAGACATTGAGAAAAGACATAACCCCCATACTCTTAAGGAAATCAGAAGCCCTTACGAAATATAGTAAAACCTTAATGGAAAAGCGTCTCCATACTATCAAAGAAGCCTACAGACTTTCTGACCTTGAAGTAGAAGTCCTCACTCTCTGTTTCTTTGTTGGAGTAGATGGGATTGTGAACCGTTTTTTTAATGAAATAATACTTGTTCTTTCAAATGCAGATACATTCAGAAACTACTTACACATCTTTTTAGGAGTAAAGAGATCCGTGATATCTGAAGTACTTTTCCAAGATACTCTTTTTAAGTCAAAGATTATACTGATAGATGGAAACAGAAGGTATATCCGAATGTCAGACTGGTGCTTAAACTACCTTTCAGGTTTTGGCAGGAATGACCTGAGTCATGAATTCTTTACAAAAGAAACTGACACCGTAATGTCGCTTTCAGACTTCGGCATCTCAGATGATGAGAAAGAAGTGATTAAAACCCTCCTGATGAGCAATAAAGGACAGAACATCCTTTTCTACGGAGAGCATGGCACAGGGAAAACATCACTTGCCCACTGCCTCGCAAAGACCTTCAGAAAGGAACTTCTCACTGTCAAGATTCCGAAGGATGATGACCACGAGCAGCGTCTCGGAGCGATTTATGCAACCATAAGCCTTGCCGATGGGAATAATTCAGTTATCCTCGTAGACGAGGCAGACGATATCCTCAACACCTTTAACTCCCCTTTATTTAAGAGCAGGAACGACAAAAGCTGGATAAATTCTAACCTCGAAAGCCATCGAAAGAAGGTTATCTGGATAACAAATGATATCAGTCTTATAAATCCTTCTACTATGAGACGGTTTAGCTTCTCCTTGGAATTTAAAAAGTTTAATATGGAGCGACGTTTTAATGTAATGTCAAAAGAGCTTGAACGCAAAGGGTTAGGAAGATATTTCAGTACTGCTGAAATACGTGAGCTTTGCAATTCTTATTCGACAAATGCCAGCGGGATAGTAAATGCACTTCAAATACTGAATGTAGAGAGGAATACCGACAAGAAACAGACCCTCAGAATGATAAAAGCAGTTCTCAAAAGCCATGAAAAGGTGATTACAGGAAGGAATGCAAAGATAGGACAAAAGAAAGACTTCAGTTCTTATTCCCTGACAGGGCTAAACTGTTCAGAGGAATTAAGGAATATCATTTCATCAGCAAAGTTCTTCGCAGAACGTCAAAATCATTCTGACATGCAATTTAATCAACCCTTCTCTCTCCTCCTTTATGGGATATCTGGGACTGGAAAATCTGAGTTTGTCTATTACCTCGGGCACACACTTGAGAAAGAAGTCTACCTACACCGTTGTAGTGAGATACAATCTATGTGGGTTGGTGAAACAGAGAAAAACATCGCAAGGGCATTCAGGGATGCCCAAGATGAACGGTCTATCCTTTTCTTCGATGAGGCAGACAGCTTCCTTTTCCCCAGGAAAGACGCCCAACGTCCATGGGAAAAGAGTTTTACCAACGAGATACTTACGCAACTTGAAACTTATACGGGCATTGTTGCCTTTGCAACTAATAACATTGAAGGACTTGATCATGCTTCACTAAGGAGATTCAGGTTTAAGATTGAGTTTAGGCCACTCACACCTGAGGGCAATCTCCATTTCTACAACACTTTGCACATGCCACTCATAGGTGGGGAATGTCTTTCACCCGAAGACGAACAGATTCTAAGAAGCATCACAGATCTTACGCCTGGAGATTTTTCAGTGGTTAGAGACAGGATACTCTTCAGCGGAAACACGGGGATCACGCACCGTAAGATGATAGAGATGCTCGCTGAAGAAACAAGGTACAGGAAGGGAAATGCAAGGATAATCGGATTTTGCTCTTAGTGTGTTGAAGTTGGTTAGCTCTTATTGGAGGGATCATGAAAATAATCTTAATGGTAATTTTGATAATCGCTCTGATGACAATGATTGTTTCTGGTGATACTCCATCCCTCATGATCGTGAGGACAAATCCGACCGGTCAGTGGAGTCCGGTCTTCTCTGAGCCTCTAATGACCTACAAGCAGGGGGAGAGGGTGATAAGGCAGAATGAGGAGATAATCAGACTGCTTAAGGATATCGAGAGGAATACGAGGAAAAGATAAGAAATCTAAAGTTATTCAAAATCCCATAAAAACTAAAGAGATGTTTTGATTTGGCTTCATCATAAAGATTTTACTTTCTCTTTTAGGTTATAATAATTTGTGGTAAAGGTAAGGACGCACGTCCGTTCGCCACTACGAAAGAAAAATATCAGAGGAAATAAAACTTCTGCTATAATATGAAAAGACCAGGGAGCTATTATCAGCACTGAAAAACTTAAAATTCAAAAGAGGTGAATTATGAAGGTTTTAAACTATAGAGTCTTTTTAAGAAAGGAACCAGAAGGTGGCTATACAGTTACAGTTCCATCATTGTCTGGATGTATAACTTATGGTGAAACGATAGATGAGGCTGTGAAGATGGCAAAGGAGGCAATAGAACTTTATATAGAAACCCTGACATTACATGGTGAAGATATACCTATCGAAGACAATGTATTTGAGACTACGGTAGCTGTAGAGTCCAATGCCTAAATTACCCTTGTTAACTCCTCAAAAGGTTATAACCATTCTCCAGAAAAAAGGATTTATCCTTGAGAGAACAAAGGGGAGTCATCAGATATTCCGTAATCCGGAAACAAAGAGAATGGTAGTAATACCATTTCATAAAAAAGATCTGCCAAAAGGGACACTTCTTGAGATATTAAGACAGGCTGGAATCAGCAAAGAGGAAATAGAAAACTTACCTTAGGAGATATCTTGTCTAACTAATCCTCAACCATAGTCTAGAGACTATGGAACTACTGTAATGTTCTCCGTTAATATTTAACTCGTAGATTCTATATTCCTGCTTTCATCGAATGAAGAAACAAAGATTTTACTCCCCCTTTTAGGTTATAATAATTTGTGTTACGTGTAAGAGAGGTTGAATGTAAATCACTCCTCAACAAATCCGGACTTGCAGATTACACAATAAACTGTTACACAGGCTGTGAACATGGATGCCGCTACTGTTATGCCCGCTTTATGATGAAATTCACAGGCCATACTGAAGAGTGGGGAAGTTTTGTAGATATCAAAATCAACGGGCCAGAGGTACTTCACAGACAGATTAAAAGGTCAAAACCCGGAAGTGTATTCGTGAGCTCTGTTTGTGATGGCTGGCAGCCTTTAGAAAAACGATACCAGCTCACAAGGAGATGTATTGAAATCCTTCTCGACCATCGTTACCCCATAACTATCCTCACAAAGAGTTCTCTGATAGAAAGGGATATGGATCTCCTGTCAAAAAGAAATGTTGAATTCGGTGTTACCATAACAACCCTCAATGAAACTTTAAGGAAAACTTTTGAACCCAAGGCCTCTCCATCAGAAGAGAGGTTAAGGGTATTAGAGATTGCTAAAAGGAATAGAATTAATTCTTATGTCTTTCTTGGACCATTAATCCCCTATCTATCCGATACAGAAGAGGAACTGTCAAAAACAATGAGGGCAATTGCAGACATTAAACCTGATTATCTGTATATAGACAGATTGAACAGCCGCCCTATGGGTCGGGTCTTCGACTGGGGGGTCTGGAATTCACTAAGTAATACACTCAGACAACTCTCATACGATTTAATCGAAAAATACCGCAAGATCCTTTTTGAACCATATTGGTCTAATGGCTATTCCGAAGACCTCAGAAAACGTGTAATAAGGGTTGCCGGAAGGTACAGACTGAACGGAAAGTTAAGATTCTGTTTTTAATTAGAAGAATTTTCTTCTTATACTATGTTGCAATTTGTCTTTCCTGCGGAAGCAGGAATCCAGTATTTTCGGGCTTTTCTGGATTCCCGTTTTCACGGGAATGACACCTATTGGTAATCTTTTGATTGTAATTCGTCTTAGGTATAGATCATGATCAGGCATACCTTCAGGATAGCAGATGGAATCGGTGAACGACTTGAGAGACATCTCTGGAAAGAAAGTATCCTCTGCTGGGAAGACTTTCTCATAACCAAAAGGGTAAGGGGGATATCTCCTGATAGGAAATCGTTTTATGACAGGGAATTCTCTGATTCCATAGAGGCGCTCGAGAGAAAAGACGAGAGGTATTTTTTTACGAAATTAAAACAACATGAATACTGGAGACTCTTCGACGCGCTTAAAGATAATGCTGTCTATCTTGACATAGAGACCACAGGGCTTAATGCACAGATCTCTGATGTAACAATCGTAGGTCTCTTCGACGGTCTCAGGTCGAGGGTTCTTGTTAAAGGTATTGACCTTACAGTCGAAACCCTCAGGAAGGAGCTTGAGGGTTACAAGATGATTATTACCTACTACGGTTCTGTCTTTGATATACCCTTTTTGAAAAAGAAATTTCCTACTTTAAGCTTTAATCTTCCCCATTTTGATCTATGTTTCAGTTCTCATAGGGCAGGTTTCAAGGGAGGACTTAAGAGGCTCGAAGAGGATTTAGGTATAATGCGGTCTTCTGACATAAAAGGACTTGACGGATATGATGCAGTAAAACTCTGGATCGCTCATCTTAAGGGGAATGACGGTGCCCTGGATCTCCTTATGCGTTATAATGAAGAGGATACAAAAAATTTATTTCTTATAGCCAAGAATATCTATAAAAGATTGAGGGGTATGAGTGGCTTTGATGGGTTCGCCTTGGAAACTTTGAGAAAGAGGTCAATACCCGAAAAGTTTGAACCGTAAGAACTTAAATATTCCTGCTATAGATAATCCTTAATCCTTCGAGGGTAAGTGACGGTCTCACTTCTTTTATTGTTTTAGATTCTGGGGCTATAAGTTCTGCATATCCTCCGGTAGCAACTACATAGGGGTTTTCTCCTCTATCCCTTTTTATTTCTTCTACGATCCTATCCACCGTACCGGCATGACCTATGATAAGCCCCACCTGCATAGCTGTCGCTGTATCATCCCCTATAATCTTCTGTGGTCTTGAGATGCTCACCCTTGGAAGTTTGGCAGCCTTTTCAAAGAGTGCATCTGCAGATATCTTAATACCTGGAGAAATAATACCACCAAGGTATTCCCCCTTAGATGTGATATAGCAGATAGTCGTGGCAGTGCCAAAGTCTACAATAATTATAGGACCACCATAACGATGGTAGGCGGCAGTGGCATTCACGATTCTATCGGCACCAACCTCTTCAGGTTTTTTGTAAAGGATCTTTATACCTGTATCAAGTTTTGAGGAAACAACCATCGGTCTCCTGTTAAAATATTTATCTGCCATCTCCTCAAAGACCGGAGTAAGTGGTGGAACTACAGAAGAGACTATAACACCATCTATAACTTCAGACTTAAGACCATTAATCACCAACAGATCAGATATCAGGACGCCATATTCATCATATGTACTCTCAGATCTTGTACTGAGTCTCCACGAAAAAAGGAGTCTCTCTCCCTCAAAAATACCTAAAACGGTACTCGTATTGCCTATGTCTATTGCGAGAAGCATAAAAGTCCCATTTTAAAATTGTCAATTAGCATTTACTATTTTGCAATTTAAAATTAGTTTATTACTGTCACATCTCCTGAGACTACTTTTTCGGTTTTGCCATCGTCAAGCCTTACAATAAGTCCACCATAATCATCTAACCCCTCAGCAATCCCTTCAATAATCCTGTTTAGAGACATCACCTTAATCCTTTTCCCGAGACTCGGACTCAGTCTTCGCCATTCATCGAATACAGGTCCGGAACCTTTATTAAGAAAGATCTTATACCACTTATCCAATTCCTTCAAGAGAACTGAAATAACCTCTATCCTCGGCAGCTCCCTGCCGACCGATTCCTTAAGGGTTGTAGCATTAACCCTGACATCAGGAGGGAATAATGAGGAATCCATATTCACATTGACCCCTATACCGAGAACAATATAGTTTATTCTCTCTATCTCTGACTTCATCTCTGTGAGTATCCCCCCTACTTTCTTACTATTTATAAGGAGATCGTTTGGCCATTTTATATATACCCCTATATTAAAGGCATTTCTTAAAGCAGAAGCGGATGCTACTGCTGCCATAAGGGTTATCAACGGAGCCTGGGAGGGGAGTATATCAGGCCTCAAGATTACAGATAAATATATATTCCCCTTAGGAGATATCCAGCTTCTCCCGAGCCTGCCCTTTCCCATATTCTGAGTTTCTGCCAGGATTATAGTCCCCTCGGAGTAACCCTTATCACCTAACTCCATTCCCTTTATGTTTGTGGAATCAATCTCCTGAAAGACATAAACCTCTTTTCCTATAATCTGAATTGAACAATTTATGGAGTCTTTTATTTCTTTTGAGGAAAGAATATCTGGGATAGATAAGAGTCTGTAACCCTTAGATGGAGATGCCTCAATTATATAACCCTGAGTTCTGAGGCCCTTTACCCTTTTCCATACTGCTGACCTTGTTATCCCAAGTTCCCTGCTCAGTACCTCACCGGATATAAAGGACTGCATATTCTTTTTCATCAAATCGATGATCCTTCCAGTAAAGTCCATAGTCCTTTGATATCCCCTGAGATATCTCTTAGAGAAGATTTATTGAATCCAGGTCAACCCCTACTTCCGGGTATGACATATCTCTCTGAGAGAATCCTCCTGAACCTGGGTTTATAGATAAGATCATAGACCTCTTCCTTCCCAGGAAATAAGGTAGTGGCAAATCTCCTTGTTCCTTCTATCATTCTCTGGGCTTCAGAAAGAGGGGTATCAGTCTGCATTATGATATTTGTCGTAAAATCAATTATAAACCTCAGATGTCTGATCTTTTTATTCTCTTCTTCTATCTCTTCTTTTGTCGGCATTTTCTACCTCATCTCGATATGCCTTTTACAATGTCATTCACCTTCTCTGCGAGTTTTTTTGGAGTTGTTGTCGCTTTGACGAGATAATCGCTAATCCCCAATGCAGAAACCTTATCCATTTCGGCGGTTGTCATCCTTCCTGTGAGAACCACAACAGGTATATCTTTCCATTCAGGGGTTACCCTCACAAGCTGGAGGAACTGATATCCATTCATCTCCTCCATAATGAGATCTAGTACTATCAGATCAGGAATACCCTCCCTCAGTCTTTTTATACCCTCCACTCCACTCGACGCTTCTATTACTAAGTATCCTTCTGTCATAAAGACACCCTTATACATCCTTCTCGCAGTATCAGAATCATCTATAAGGAGAATCTTTTTCACAGATGTCTTTTCTGTAGCATAGGGGCTCTCATCGAGCTCAAGGAGAAAATCCTTTAATTTCTTTCTTTCCTCAGGAAGGAGACCGAGGAACATAACTCCGAAACCTACACCTTCGTGGACATGTTGAATCTTTGCTTTACCTCTAAGTGGTGGTTCTTCATCTTTAAGGAAAAGTGTTATATCGATAAGTGATCCCATCTGAAAGACCTGGGGTGTATAAATATACATTCCACCTTCGCTTATATCTATCGAACTTGCCTCTATACTGTTGTTGATAATAACCCTTTTCTTAACAAATAACCTTCTTTTCTCTCTTCCATCTTCCTGGTTATCCATATACCCTTTCTATCCCCCTATTTTCGACATTGTCCTCTGGAATCGGCATGGCATTCTCTCAGTTATCCTGTGTCCCTGCGGTTTTATTTGAACAGCAAGGCATAGAAGCCTCTCTATCTCGTCATCATCACAACCGTTCCTTATAGGGTTCTTGAGGTCTATCTCTGATTCTGAAAAGAGACAGGGTCTAAGTTTTCCATCTGATGTTAGCCTCAGTCTGTTACAGGTTGAACAGAAGTGATTGCTTAAAGGGCTTATAAATCCTATAACACCCGATGCCCCAGGAAGACGGTAATTTTCAGCAGGGCCTGCCTGCCTGTCAGAATTAACAGGTTTTAGATCTCCCAGAACCCGTATCTTATTCTTTATCTCCTCTGTAGAGATATACTTCCTCTCCTCCCATATCTCTTTTGCCCCGATAGGCATAAACTCAATAAATCTTACGCCTATAGGTCTTTTTATTGTAAGCATTGCAAAATCGAGTATCTCATCATCATTGAACCCTCTGATAGGTACGTTATTTATCTTTATGGGTTTAAGGCCGATCCTTTCTGCCTCTTCTATTCCCTCCCATACATCAGAAAGGTGATTTCCTCTGGTAATACTTTCATATTTTACTGGATCAAGTGAATCAAGGCTGACATTGATCCTGTGCAGTCCTGCTTTGAATAAATCTCCTGCGTATAACTTAAGGAGGACACCATTTGTGGTAAGGCTGATATCCTCTATACCTGATACTTCTGAAAGGGACGCTATAAATCTCACTATGTCCCTCCTCATAAGAGGCTCCCCCCCTGTAATTCTGACCTTAGAAATCCCGAACCTGGATGCTACCCTCACTATTCTCAGGATCTCTTCATATCTCAGGATTTCGTGATGCTCAATGAATTTTACACCTTCGGAAGGCATGCAGTAGATACATCTGAGATTACAGCGGTCTGTGACAGATACCCGCATGTAATCAATCTTTCTGTCAAATTGATCCTGGAGTGGCCCGATCATTATTATTTCTTCTTTTGGGTGGGTTTAGATACTCCTTTAAGTCTCTTTTTTGCAAGGGAGGCCTCTTCTGATTTCGGAAACTTTTCTATAACCCTCTCCATCAGAAGCTTGCCCGAGGCCTTATCACCAAGCTCATAGAAGGAGTAACCCTGCTTAAGCATCGCCCTCGGGACCTTATCGCTCTTTGGGAACTTCTTTATAAGGTCTTCGAATGAAAGGATGGCATCCTCATAGTTCTTTTCTGCATAATAACACTCCCCGAGCCAGTACAGGGCATTATCAGAAAATTCACTCTTGGGATAGGTCTTAAGAAACCTCTTGAACATCTCCCTCGCAACCGCTATCTCTCCATGCTTGAACGTTGCATACGCCTCTTTATAGATATCTCCGGGACTCTTCTTCTCTCCTTCTTTTACCTCTGGGGGGGGTTGCTTTGTTTCTGGTGATGAGGCTGGCTGGATATTCAAGGAATGCTCGATAGCGCTGAGACGGTCTTTAAGGTTATTAAGTCTATTTTCAAGTTCCTTAATCTGGAGGCTGTAGTTTTCCTTTGTGGTAGTCACATCTTTTAAAGACCTTTCAGTCTGATATCTCCCTTCCTCAAAACGGCCTGTAAGGACCTGAAGGTCTACCTGTAAAGTATCAATCTTTACACCTATCTCTGCCTGGTTCTTTCTTATTTCAGGAATAGACTCTTCGTATTTCTTCTCAAGACCAAGGACATCATTCCTCAGCCTCGTTACATCACCTCCTGTAGCACATCCAAGGGTAAATAAAATAACTGACATCGTCCATAAAAAAGATGATTTTATATTCATGATACCTTTTATTAAAAATTCCCCCCTCTCCCCCTCCATTTTTGAAGGGGAAAAGGGGGAATCCCATGGGAAATAAATGTGAATCGAATCCTATTTCAGGATTACAAAATGTGCCCTTCTGTTTTTTGCCCAGGCAGCTTCATTATGGCCCGGATCCTGGGGTCTCTCCTCTCCGAAACTTATTGTGGAGATCCGCCCTCCATCAATCCCGAGGGATGAGAGATAGTCCCTTGTACTCTTTGCCCTTTTGTCTCCGAGTGCAAGGTTATAGTCATTAGCCCCCCGTTCATCACAATGGCCCTCTACCTGAATCTTAACTCCAGGATTTTTCTTGAGCCACTCCGCATTTTTCATAAGTGTTGCCTTAGCATCCTCCCTTATATTGTATTTATCAAAGTCAAAGTGGATATCCTGTAGCTTTGGGGTCTCCTCAACCTTAGCCAGAAGCTCATCTTTCATCTTCTCTTTAGGAGCAACGGCCTCTGGTTTTGCTTCAGGTTTTACCTCCTTTTCTGCACAGCTGGAGAAAAGAAATATACTCATAACTACAACAACGGCTGAAAGGAAAAGTCCTTTTCTGATCATCATCTTCACCTCCTTCCTCTTGTTATTTTTTATATTATTCTCTCGTCCGAGGTGACCAAGCCGGATTTATAGCAGTTACTCCTTTGGAGGTAATCAATCGCTGGTTTTCGCCATTTGCCCTCATAGAATAAATGCCGGTACCTCCATCCCTCCTCGAACTGAAGACTATATATCTACCATCAGGAGACCAGGAAGGATTTTCGTTATTGCCTTCATACGTTAACTGCTGGAGATCTGAACCATCCGGGTTTATAGTGCAGATTTCGAATTTCCCGCCTCTCCTTGATGCAAAGACAATCCTGTCCCCTCTTGGAGACCATGATGGGGAGACATTGTAATTCCCCTCAAAGGTTATTCTTCTTACCCCTTCTCCATTACTATCCATTATATATATCTGAGGGCTTCCACCCCTGTCAGAGACAAATGCTATATTCTTCCCGTCAGGAGACCATGAAGGTGATATGTCAATGGCAACATGATTAGTAATCCTCCTCATATTGTTACCTTCCATTATATATATATCGGAATTTCCCTCCTTACTGTATGCAAAGGCTAACTTGTCTCCGTTAGGTGAGAAGGAGGGGCTTATATTTAACCCCCTCTGTAATGTTAACCTTTTTTCCTCCTTTGTCTTCAAATCTATAGTATATAACCACCAACTCCTCCCCCTCACCGAAGAAAAAGCGATCTTTGAACCGTCAGGTGACCAGTTCGGGGAAAGGTTTAATGATCCACTATTTGTCATCCTTCTTATGTTATACCCATCATAATCCATTACATAGATCTCTTTTGCACCAATACTATTAGAAATTAAGGCGATGCTTGTCTCAAATATCCCTTCTTCTCCTGTAAAGCTCTTAACTATTTCATTAGAAAAATTATGGGCAATCTTCCTGAAATCCTTCACATCTCCTGTATATCTCTTTCCTGTTATCATTCTCCCCTGAAAGACATCAAAAAGTCGTGCCTCCACTGTAATCCTCTGACCATCAAAGATGATCCCTCCTTTAATCAGTGCCTCAGCACCTATAGCAGCCCAATCTTTAAAATCAATACTCTCCTCTGCAATCCCGGCTCTATTTGGATCTTCGATAAAGGAGGCTGGATTTAAAAGCTCAAAGAAACCTGTGAAATTGAGATTATTCTTAATGACCTCTGTCATCTTCTGGCTATGGCCTTCCCGATCAGGTGCCGTACCAAGATTTTTGAACTCTGTGACTGCTATAGGAATCCTCCTGAATGATGGGGCATTTATGTCAATATAGATTTTGGCCTGAACTTCAGTGAATAGTGAGTAGTAAATAGTGAATAGTGAAAGGATAAAGACTAACACTCTGAACTCTAAACTCTGAACTCTGAACTTTCTAATCACGGATAGAACCTCACACCTACTTCAAAGATCTCTTCCCTGAAATCTTCAGGTAAAGGCGGAAGGGGATTTGCCTTGTTTATTGCCCTGATTGCGGACTGATCAAAATATGTATTCCCCGATCCTTTTTCGATCCAGTAGTTTTCAATAGTACCATTCCGTTTGATTTTTAAGGCAACGATGGCCTCCAAGTTTTTGCTCTTTGTAACCCCTTCAGGAAGAACCCAGGCATTACTGATCCTTTCCCAGATCATATTATAGTAGAGCCTGTATTTCAAATCAAGAATCTCTTTCGTTGCTACTCCTGATGACCTTGCACCAGGCGTCCCTGTTCCACCCTTCGACACAAGGGCGTTATTACCGGTAGTGGTTTTCTTCTGTTTTTCTCTTATCGCCCTTAACGCCTCAAGTCTCTTTATCGCATCCTTAATCCTCGATATACCTTCCTTCTTAAGGGGAATCACCTCTGGTGCTACCTCCTTAGGTCTTTCTTTTGCAACCTCCCTTACGGGTTCTGGAGAAGGTAAAGTACCTTTTTTCTCTCCAAGACTCACAAGATTTACAGTATAAATAGGAGAGTAGAATACCCTTGTCTTCATGAAAAGTTTAGGCCCCATAACAGCGATGAAGAAGAGGAGGAGATGGAGGATTGAAGAGTAGAGTATCATGCCTCTAAGTGTTGGTCCTCCGGTTAGATCCTCTCTGTATACAGTCATTACAACCTTTGTTATTTGTTTTCGATGGGTTCTGTAACCATTCCGAGCTTCTCTATCCCGGCACTCCTTATCTCAGACATAGCCCTTACAACGAATCCATAGGGGACATCCTTGTCCGCTTTCAGGAAGACCTCTTTATCGGTTCTCCGTTCATAGATACTCTGGAGTTTTTTGCCGAGTTCTGAAAGCTCTATAAAATTTTTATTTATATATATCTTGTTTCCCTTTGTTATTATCACCATGATTCTTTCTTCTTCTGCTCGGAGTTCTTTGCCTTTAGCCTTGGGGAGATTGACATCAATACCCTGCTGCATGAGTGGGGCTGTGACCATAAATATGATCAGCAGAACAAGCATCACATCTACAAGAGGGGTGACATTTATATCTGAGAGAGCAGTCTTATACCTTTTTCCTGGATCCATTAAAGAAGTTCCTCTCGATAATATTCAGAAACTCCTGTGAGAAATTATCCATCTCTGTTTCAAGAACCCTTATTCTGTTGAGGTAATAGTTATATGCCACAACAGCAGGTATGGCTGCTGCGAGGCCTGCTGCCGTAGCTACCAATGCCTCGGATATTCCCGGGGCTACGACAGCGAGACTTGCAGAACCGGTAACCCCTATTCCCCTGAAAGAATCCATTATCCCCCAGACAGTCCCGAAAAGGCCGATAAAAGGGGTAGTACTTCCTGTAGTTGCCAAGAAGGTGATAGCCTTCTCAAGCCTCGTTACCTCTGATGCCGTGGCCCTGTTTAGTGCCCTGCTGATATTATCTATACCACCTAAATCTGTGCTCATCGCTGTTAGATCTGAGGATTCAGGATTTGATGTCTCTTCAGGCTTGGTGGTCAACTCGATATAACCTGCCCTGAATATATTTGCGAGTGGACTTCTCAGTAAATTCTTGGAGGAATTAAAGACTGCATCCAGCCTCTTGCCCCTCCTGAACAGTCTTAAGAACATCTCTGATTCCTTCTGGGCCTTCCCGATAAGCTTGAACTTATAAAAGATTATGGCCCAGGAGACGGTAGAGAAGACGAGGAGGAGCAGAAGAACTAATTTTACAACCAGCCCGGCGTGAAAGACGAGATCCAATATGTTTCCCCTCTCACCACCGAGAAGGGGAGATAAAAAACCACTCAAAATATAAAACCTCTCTTTAGAATGTTATTATTAAATAACAGAAATTCAAATGGAAGTCAATAAAAAATAAGGAGACTTACCAAATTTTTCTTTGAAGATTGATCAGGAATTTACCTTATTATCAGTCTGTAAATTTTTTGATAATCTCAATTATCTTCGACTCTTCAAAGGGCTTTAAAATATAGTGATTTGCACCTGCCTTCATGCATTCCCTTACTCTGTCAATCGAATCGAGGGCACTAACCATTATAATTTTCACATCCTTATTCAGTGAGCGGAGCATTCTGAGGGTCTCGATGCCACCAAGCTGTGGCATAATTATATCGAGAACTACCATGTCAGGAGAGAGACTGTTGAAGAGCTTTATCGCCTCTGCACCACTTGTCGCTTCACCGACAACATTAAAGTTATTCTTTTCGAGTATATCCTTAAGCGATTTCCTTGTATGCTGGGAGTCATCTACAATCAGTATTTTTTTTTCTTGCATAGACTATCTTATATCCCTTGTAACCCTTATTAACTCCTCTACCGAAGTTATCCCTGAAATAACTTTTTTAAGACCGTCAAAACGCATATCTTTAAATCCATCTTTTGCGGCCTCCTGGCGTATAACATTCACAGAGGCCCTGTTGGTTATTAATTCCCTTATCTTTTCATCAACAACGAGGATTTCGTGTATGGCAGTCCTTCCTCTATATCCTGTGTGCCTGCATTTCTCACATCCGATACCCCTGTAGAACTTGAGATCCTCCATAGGGGTAGATAGTCCTACTGTATCTAATTCTATCTTTGATGGTGAATATTCCTCCTTACAGTCAGGGCATATCTTTCTAACAAGCCTCTGGGCAATGACCCCCAAGAGTGAAGGCGCAAGAAGAAAGGGCTCAACGCCCATATCGATAAGTCTGGTTATTGAACTGGGAGCATCATTTGTATGGAGTGTACTGAATACAAGATGCCCTGTAAGTGCTGACTCAGCCGCGATAGATGCGGTCTCAGGGTCTCTTATTTCTCCGATCATTATTATATCAGGGTCCTGCCTCAGAATAAACCTGAGTGCATTAGCAAAGGTCAGGTCTTTCTTAGGGTTGACCTGTACCTGATTTATGATTGGTAGCTGGTATTCGACAGGATCTTCAACGGTTATAACATTTTTTTCGATAGAATTTATCTCATTCAGCGCTGAATAGAGTGTTGTGGTCTTCCCGCTTCCTGTGGGTCCTGTAACCAGTATTATCCCGTAAGGTTCCTTGATCAGTTTCTCAAATGCACTAAGGTTCTTCTCTGAAAAACCAAGGTCTTCAATCCTCACCCTTACTGACTCCCTGTTGAGGAGCCTGAGGACAACCTTCTCACCATAAATAGTGGGTAAAGTAGATACTCTTATATCAATTTCTCTCTTTTCCATCTTCAGCTGAATTCTTCCATCTTGGGGTTTCTGCCTTTCTGCTATATCGAGACCTGAAAGAATCTTTATCCTTGATACTATACCGGGATGCATATTAATCGGATGGTTTGCGTATTCGTTCAGAAGACCGTCAATCCTGAATCTTACGTTAAGATTTGTTTCACGTGGTGCTATATGGATATCGCTCGCCCCATTCTCAACAGCCTCTATTAGTAAGTTATCTACAACTTTAACAACGGGCAATTCCGAACTAGCCTTTTTAAGCTCATCAATTTCTGAACCTCTTACCGCAATAATTTCAGATTCTTTTGTTTTTTCATCGATATGGAGCTTAATCCTTGAATACTGTTTGTTAATTGAATTTAAAATTTCAGAATAGGGGGCTATAACAGGTATGACCTTACATCCGGTCTCTGAGCTGACAATATCTAATATATTAATATCTGCCGGGTCTGAAATTGCTACTGTAAGCTCTTTTTCAACTCTGAAAAGGGGGATAATATTGAATTTTTTTGCCTTGCTTTCAGGGATGAGATCAAGGACTTCAGATTTTATTCTAATGTCTTTAAGGCTTATTATAGGGAGATTGAACTGCTTGCCAATTGCCCTTGTAATGTCTTCCTCGGTTGCATATCCAAGTTCTATCAGATAACCACCGATTCTTTTCTGGTCAATTCCACGGCTGTTTTGCTCCCTTATAGCCTTCTCAAGCTGGTCTCTGTTTATCACTCCCTGTTCAACAAGTATCTCACCGAGTTTTATATTTAATTCCCTTTTGATCATTATTTCTTTTTCTCATCTGTTTTATTATCATCAGAATTGAATATGCTATCTATCAGGCTCTGAGATACCTCATCTGACTTTTTGATCTCTTTTTTATTTTCTGTTTTAGTACGTTCCTCAGTTAATTCATTGATATCATCGGGAGAATACTTCCCGGATACTCTCGTTGGTCTTTGAGATGATATGTCTTCTTTACTACCTGAGATATCTAAATCTACAAGACTATTACCACAACCACCACAGTATTTGTCTATCAATGAATTAGGGAACCCGCATCTCTTGCATAAATTAGCTATGAGTGAACCGCATTCCCTGCAGAACTTTCTTCCTTCTGAATTTTCTGTAGAACACCTGAGACAGCGCATTTGACCTTATTATAATGACTTTTAAAAAAAAATCAAACTGTTTTTAGTTCATATAGTGTCAAATCTGTCTTAAACCTGTATTATAAGTTCAATCTCTATGGGAGAGTTCATGGGAAGCTCTGATACCCCTATCACTATGCGGCTGTGGAGCCCTTTATCCCCAAAAACCTTAGATAAAATCTCTGATGCGGCGTTAAGTACCACAGGCTGCTGTGTAAAGCCAGGTGCTGAGGCAACATAGCCTGATAATCTAACAACCCTTTTAACCTTATTGAGATTCCCCAGTTCTCTCTTGATAACCGACAGTGCATTGATAAGGGTTGCCTTCGATGCCTCCTGAGCATCTTCGATTGTTAGATCACTTCCTACCTTTCCCTTGAATAATAGCTTGCCCTCTCTCATCGGTAACATACCACTCAAGAAAAGAAGGTCCTTTACTCTCACAGCAGGGACATAGAAACCGAGGGGACTCGGTGCCTCAGGGAGGATAATACAGAGATCTTTTAATCTATCTTCAGGACCCATACAGACCAGTAATTACCAAAATATAATACCACAAAATTTTAAAATAAGAAATTGACAAAAATTCAAACCCCAAAACTTCTTATTGACCACATAAATTAATGGGTATAAAATTGGGTATTCTTATTAAACTTTTAAATGGGAGGAAGCGATGATAAAGATGGTGGCTATGGTCAATAGAAAAGAAGGTATGGGGAAAATTGAATTTATTGATTACTGGCTTAATATCCATGCCCCCCTTGAGAAGAAATGGCCTGGACTAAAGAAATATGTAATAAGCATCACTACCGTTGCACCAGGAGGTGGAGAACCCGAATACGACGGTATCGCCGAACTATGGTTCGAGGATGAAGATGCCCTTAAAAAGGCGCTCGAATCCAGGGAAAGGCAGATTTCGCGAGAGGACTTTTTAAAATTTATTGGAAGGGCATCGATAATCTTCACAAAAGAACATGTGATACTTGATAAAGAGAAGTAAAAACTATAAATGCGTAATCTCTTTCAGAAAGCTCTCTCCTGTTCGAGTTTTTCCCACATCAAATATCTCTGAAATTGTTGCCCCTATGTCAGCAAAGGTATTCCTTATACCAAGGTTGATACCTGCCTTAATCTTTTTACCGTAGATTAGAAGAGGTACATACTCCCTTGAATGGTCTGTGCTCTGAGTTGTAGGGTCACAGCCATGATCAGCTGTAATTATAAGTATACCACCATTCTTCATATCCTGAAAAAAACGGGGGAGGTTTTTATCGAAATCACTGAGGGCCTTCGCAAAACCTCCAGGATCGTTCCTGTGACCATAGACCATATCAAAATCCACTAGGTTCGTGAGTATAAGACCCTTATCGGTTTTTCTCATCGCCTCAATAGTCTTCTCTACCCCATCCTGATTATTCTCCGTATGTACCGCCTCTGATATTCCCTTTCCTACAAATATATCCCCTATCTTTCCAATCCCTACAACAGGAATATTCTTTTCCTTCAATCTATCTAATACAGTCTCTCCCGGAGGTGGAAGGGAATAATCCTTTCTCCTCGGAGTCCTCTTGAAATTATCAGGTATACCTGTAAAGGGTCTAGCTATAACCCTTCCTACGTTATGTGGTTCTTTAAGTATCTCTCTCGCTATCCCACATAAACTGTACAGTTCCTCAACAGGGATTACATCCTCATGGGCAGCTATCTGGAATACCGAATCGGCTGATGTATAGACAATGGGCCTACCGGTTCTCATATGTTCTTCACCGAGTTCCCTTATTATCTCTGTCCCGGAGGCAGCCTTGTTTCCCAGGGTTTTTCTTCCTATAGCCTTCTCGAAGACCTCTATAATCTCTGAAGGAAAACCATCAGGATATAACGGAAAGGGCCTTTCTATTATAAGTCCCATCATCTCCCAGTGTCCTGTGGATGTATCCTTTGCCTTCGATGCCTCAGCCATGATGCCGTATGAGGCTATTGGATCTTTGGTCTTATCAATCCCTTTAAAATTTCCGAGAAGACCGAGACCCATTCTTTCGAGGTTGGGGAGTTTCAGTCCTCCTACAGCAGTTGCCATATTCCCCAGGGTATTGCTCCCTTCATCTCCAAACTCCTTTGCATCAGGGAGTTCTCCTATCCCAAGGCCATCAAGGGTTATAAGAACTACCTTTTTTACCATCTAAAACCACTTCTGCCTATAGAACCAGAGGAGCATTGATACAGGGAGGACAGCCGTGAGGGTGAGTACACCTATCAGCAACCATAGGCTCCCAAAAGGAATGGAGGTAAAGTTCATACCGAAGAAACCTGTGGTAAAGGAAAGGGGCATGAAGATCGTTGCGATTATTGTGAGCCTCTTCATTATCTCACTCATCCTGTTAGATATTGTGGACAGGTATACCTCGAGGACATTTCCAACCATGTCCCTGTAAGAGTCTATCATCTCGTAGGCCATGAGGAGGAGACCGTGGATATCCCTGAAGTAAAGGATGTTCCTTTCGCTTATTAGGGTAGAATTCTTTCTACTCAGGTTATTGAAGACCTCCCTCATGGGGCTCACGATCTTTCTTAGAAAGACCATATCCTGTTTCAGGGTAAAGACCCTGTCGAGGTCTTCTTTTTTCGGAGATAAGAGAATCGCATCCTCAATCCTGTCTACATCTTCACCGATAGAATCGAGAAGCGGGAAGTAACTGTCAGCAATGGTATCTCCAACAAGGTAAAAAATAAAGTCACATCCCCTTTCCCAGATAGCCGGGTCTTTTTTGCACCTCTCATATATCTCCTTTAATGGTTCTATTGGTTCCCCCTGGACTGTAATCAGGTAATTAGGACCGAGGAAGATGTGGAGCTCCTTGGTATCTATCTCACCGGTAGGACGATGAAAGACACAGAAATGAAGGACAACAAATAAATAGGTCTCAAAGTCTTCGAGTTTAGGTCTCTGATTGAGTTTTATGCAGTCCTCAATCGTTAAGGGATGAAAGCCAAAGACTCTCCCGAATTCCTCTATCTCCGAAACTTCAGGTGCCTCAAGATTAAGCCAGAAGACTGTATCGGGGAGCTTAAGGCCTTCCTCTATTGCCTCATGTGAGGTTCTCTCTTCAATCCTTCCATCCCTGTATTTTATCAGGAGACTCGGCATTTTTATTATCTATACATTAATAGTACTCACCTGTCAATCCTTAAAAATGTTAAAATTGTAGTACTTTAATCAAGAGAGTCCTCGATGGAGATTATTGAAAATATCGCTTCAATGCATGCCTTATCTGAGAGGAAGAGAATGGAAGGTAAACTCATAGGTTTTGTCCCCACAATGGGATTCCTCCATGAGGGGCATCTGAGTCTGATTAGGGAGGCAAAAAAGCTATCTGATATGGTAATCGTGAGCATCTTTGTTAACCCAACACAGTTCAAACCTAATGAGGATTATGATAAATATCCAAGAGACCTTGAAGGAGATACAAAAAAAGTCAACTCTGCAGGTGGAGATATAATCTTTGCACCTTCTGCAAGGGATATGTATCCTGATGGTTATCTCACCTATGTGAATGTTGAAGGAATCACAGAAACCCTCTGTGGAATCTCAAGGCCTGGCCATTTCAGAGGAGTGACAACGGTAGTTACGAAACTCTTTAACATCGTCAAACCCCATAAGGCATTCTTCGGCCAGAAGGACTACCAGCAGTCTGTCATTATAAAGAAGATGGTAAGAGATCTTAACATGGATATAGATATAATTCTCCTTCCCACTGTTAGAGAACATGACGGTCTTGCAATGAGTTCAAGGAACTCTTTTCTCTCCACCGAAGAACGTAAGGTTGCACCTGTTCTCTACAGGGCCCTCATAATGGCATCGGAAATGGTAAAGAATGGTGAAAAGAATACACGAAAGATATATTCTGAAATGAAACGGATGATCGAAAATGAATCTCTGGTAGTAATCGATTATATAGCGATCACTGATCCTGAAAACCTTAGAGACATATCTGTGATAGAAGGGAAGACCCTAATAGCCCTTGCAGTAAGGATTGGCGATACAAGACTTATTGATAATATCCTGACCGAACCCCAAGGGTCATAGACAATGATAGATTTTTTGAAGATCCTTGCTATCTTCGGCCTCATCATACTCCTGCTCAGACTCAAATGGAACCTTGGCATTGTTATGCTCATCGCTTCCCTTATTCTCGGTATACTTTTTAAGATGAGCGCCTTACATATAATAAAATCCTCTTTAAATGGGATAATAGAGCCTTCAACAATAAATCTCGCCCTTGCCCTCACCCTGATCCTTATCTTCGAAAATATACTCAGAAAGACAGAGACACTGAAGAAGATGATGTCATCCCTGAGTGGGCTTGTCAGGGATTCAAGGATCATCATGGCATCCATGCCTGCCCTGATCGGACTCCTTCCTTCTGCAGGAGGTGCAGTATTTTCTGCCCCTATGGTTGATGAGGCAAGTTCTTCATTAAATATCAGCCGTGAACGAAAGGCCTTTATCAATTACTGGTTCCGGCATCCCTGGGAATACGTCCTTCCGCTCTATCCGGGTATCGTGCTTTCATCAGTGATAATAGGGGTACCCATATGGAAACTTTCTCTTATGCAGGCACCTCTAACACTGGGATTTATCCTCACAGGGATACTCTGGGGATTCAGAGGGGTAGGGTTTTCTATTCATACACAAAAGGAAGGTAGCAAGACCTCTCTCCTTATTAGCTTGATTCCTGTTACATCCGTCATACTCATGGTACTTGTATTCAAAATAGAACTTTCACTCGCATTAGGGATAGCGATTATAGGATTATGGATTTTCCATAGGTATAAACCAAAGGATATTGTTATAACCCTTAAGGATGGAGTATCCCTTAATATAATCCTTCTTGTTATAGGTGTTATGGTCTTTAAGGCAATTCTTAAGGAATCAGGTGCAGTAGCAACACTACCTGATTTCTTTGGACGATATGGATTACCGACAACACTTATCATTTCTCTCTTACCCTTTATTGCCGGTCTCCTTACAGGGCTTACTGTTGGATTCGTAGGAATAACCTTCCCTATGATCATCCATCTCCTCGGCAATAACCCCCCAGTTCAACTCATGGTCTTCGCCTTTGGATTTGGTTATGTTGGAGTACTTCTCTCTCCTGTACACCTCTGCCTTATTCTAACAAGGGACTATTTTCATGCAGATCTTGGGGCTATCTACAGAAGGATGACGATCCCTGTCCTTATTCTTCTGTTCATTGCCTTAGGAATAAGGTTATTTTGATGCCAATTAAAAAAATACTTGACAAGAATAAAAATATGATATATACAATATATTGTGGTCATTTCAATTCGTTCCCCAATATATAACCATATCAGGAGGAATTCATGGAGATAAAGGAAATCATATCAGAAGTAAGGACTCATACCCTTAAAAAACATCAGGGAAGGAGTGAGTCGGCTGAGTTAACCCTCTCTTCAAATTCTATTAAAGTTCTTGAGAAGAGATATCTGATGAAGGATAAGGAAGGAAAGGTTATAGAGAGAGCTGAGGATATGTTCAGGAGGGTTGCCTCAGCAATAGCTTCGGCAGACTCCCTTTATGGTAAAACAACAGGAGAGATGGAAAGGACAGAGGAAGAGTTCTATAGAATGATAACCTCCTTTGATTTCCTTCCTAATAGCCCTACCCTTATGAATGCAGGAAGGGAACTGGGGCAGCTCTCTGCCTGTTTTGTCCTCCCTGTGGAAGACTCCATGGACTCAATATTCGAGGCATTGAAGAATACAGCCCTCATACATAAATCAGGTGGTGGTACAGGTTTCTCTTTCTCGAAGCTAAGGCCTAAAGGTGATATCGTTGGTACAACAAAGGGTGTCTCGAGCGGTCCTATCTCTTTCATGACTGTCTTTGATTCTGCTACAGAGGCTATAAAGCAGGGCGGTACAAGGAGGGGCGCGAATATGGGAATCCTCAAGGTTGACCACCCCGATATACTCGAATTCATCACATGCAAGGAAGAAAATAACAGGCTTAATAACTTTAATATATCAGTCGCCCTTACAGCGGAATTCATGCATGCCCTCGAGGAAGACGGGGAGTATGACCTTATAAATCCACATACAGGTGTTACGACAGGAAGGCTCAAGGCAAGGGAGGTCTTTGATAAAATTGTTAATCATGCATGGAAGAACGGCGAACCAGGAATAATATTCCTCGACAGGATAAACAGGAATAATCCTACTCCACATCTTGGTGAGATCGAATCTACCAATCCCTGCGGGGAGCAACCACTCCTCCCCTACGAGTCCTGTAACCTCGGCTCTATAAACCTATCTAAGATGACCGCCAAGCTGAACGGAGGTGCCCATGTAGACTGGGAGAAATTGAGAAATATAGTATCGAGTGCAGTACATTTTCTCGATAATGTGATAGATATAAATAAATATCCTATAGAGAAGTTTGCCGAGATGACGAGGGGTAACAGGAAGATAGGTCTCGGTGTAATGGGATGGGCAGATATGCTTATCCAGCTTGGTATCCCTTACAATTCAGAGGAGGCTGTAGTCCTTGCAGAAGAGGTAATGTCCTTTATTACAAAAGAAGGGAGAAATGCCTCTTTTCAACTTGCTGAGGAGAGAGGTGAGTTCCCGAATTTCAAGGGTTCTATCTATGAAGGCGGGCCTAAGCTCAGAAACGCCACAATAACAACCATCGCCCCTACTGGGACACTCTCGATCATCGCAAACTGTAGTGGTGGCATAGAGCCACTCTTTGCATTATCCTTTGTGAGAAATGTCCTCGATAATACAAAACTAATAGAGGTGAACGACCATTTTGCAAATACATCAAAGAAACTCGGTTTCTATAGCGAGACTTTAATGGAGTCAATCGCAATAAAAGGGTCTATACATGGCATTCAAGAAGTCCCCTCTGAAATACAGAGGGTCTTTGTCACTGCCCATGATATAACACCTGAATGGCATGTAAGGCATCAGGCTGCATTCCAGAAATATACGGATAACGCTGTAAGCAAGACCGTAAACTTCCCCCATAACGCAACACCAAAGGATGTAGAGAAGGTATATGTACTTGCATACAAATGGGGATGTAAGGGGGTAACAATCTACAGGGACGGCAGCAGGGAAGAGCAGGTACTCTCTACAGGAAAAACGAAAAGTACCAGTCAGCAATCAACAGTCAGCAGTCAGACACACAAGATAATACCCAAAAAGAGGCCTGAGCTCACAAGTGGTGCTACGAGGTTCATGAAGACAGGATGCGGGAACCTCTATGTGACGATAAATGAGGATGAGAACGGTCAGCCCTTTGAGGTCTTCAACCATATGGGAAAGGCAGGCGGATGCGCTGCCAGTCAGTCAGAGGCAATAGGGAGGCTTGTGTCCCTTGCATTCCGTTCGAATATAGAGCCTGAAGAGATCGTAAAACAACTTAAAGGCATATCCTGCCACCAGCCTGCGTGGTGTGACGGCGGTACAATACGATCATGCTCAGATGCTATCGCAAAGGCGATCGAGAAATACAATACAGGAGAAAGAGGTAACGGAAGCGCATATAAAAGCGTTGCAGAGATTATGCTGATCGGTGCCTGTCCCGAATGCGGAGGTGCCGTAGAACATGAAAGCGGCTGCGCCGTCTGCCACAACTGCGGATTCACGAAGTGCGGGTAACCTAATATGGTTCTATTCCTTTAAGTAAAATATAGCGCCCTCTTTCATGAGGGCGTTTTTGCATATAAGACATAGCCTTGTCGGTCTTTAAACTGTCATTCTGTCTATGACTCGTAGAGAACGACGCCGAAGAATCTCAGCGCTCCTCAACCCCACCATAATCCTCGGCGATAGCCGGAGGATGAGAGAGATCGTGAATGAGTTTGTGAATCTGTTATTACCATCACGCAACCAAAATGAGGAAGACTATGGAAGAATATGAATGCAAACATTGTGATGGTGTAAGCAGAATAGAAATATTAAGAGACATGGAAAAGGCAACTGAGCCAACAATAGAATTTTGTCCATTTTGCGGGATGTCAAACCTTTACGCAAAAGAAAAAAGTCATTCATAATCCTGAAGTTATTGAAGATATAAAGAAGGAGATAAAACGGTTACGTGTAGTGTCTCACAATTAAGTTTACACAATTATGTCATTCCTGCGAAAGCAGGAATCCAGAAAAAATAAGGACTGGATTCCGCATCAAGTGCGGAATGACACTATAAAAACGAGATTCTTCGCTTCGCTCAGAATGACAGTATTGTAAAGCTACTTATGAGAAGTCATAATAGGTAAAAGCGCCGATAAGGAATGAGTTTTAAATGTCCTATAAACATTTCATAAATTTAAACTGTGAATTCTTGCCCTGTCATAATCTTGTCGTAGACTCGACTCATAGAGAAGACTGGCATTCGTGCCTTTTCTGTTACTGTCCGCTCTTTTTGTTACCCTGTCCAGGAAAATTTAATGTCTTACCGTCTGGGCTAAAAGACTGCTCTCCCTGTGTTATTCCCCATATAGAAAAGGGATGGGATATCATACAGGAAGAACTTAAGATTAAATTATATAGTGCTAATATAATGGATTCCTGTTCCCTGCTTAATAACTGCAGGACAAGTTTCACAGGAATGACAACGATGCTGAAAATTTGCTAAATGGTCTTTGATTATTATAAGCGTCTTACAGCAAGTGAGAGGTGGGTATATAGAAAGAGTGATGAGATTACCTCTGTAAGGCTCTCGAAGGCTACTGAATTACATCCCTTAGTAGAAAAACTGGACAAGGTACTTACGAAAGAAAAACGGGAAGAGATAGAGGTTCTCTGTCAGAAGATTGTTTCACACATGACTGCCCGTCTGAAAGCACCGGATATCAGGGTTAAAGTCCTTGCAGTAAGGCCGACAAAATCCTATGGTGAACTTCACGGACTCTATGTCCCTTCAGAGGGGCAGACTCCTGCAACCATTACCCTCTGGATGAGGACAGCACAGAAGAGAAAGGTTGTTGCCTTCAGGACATTCCTGAGAACACTTCTTCATGAGATCTGCCATCACCTTGATTACGAACTTTTAGGTCTTCCCTATTCATTCCATACAGAAGGGTTTTATAAACGAGAATCGAGCCTTTTTCACCAACTTGTGAGAAAGGGGATTAAGAGAGTTTAGAGTTTTGGGTTTAGATATCCTTCAATGCCTTAAGTTCCTCTGGTGGGGGCTTCCTTCTATTAGGACAGTATATCACTGGGCAGGTTTCGCAGTTCTCGTCAGAGTTAATCTCAAAGCCAAAAGGGATTAACTCCCCGCACTCACACCTCCATCCTTCAGGTGTATGTTTTGATAAGCCGCTATCACAAAAAGGGCACTTTAGCATCGGAAACCTTTTTTATTACAAAGCATAAACTTTAAATGGATATTTTAAAATGATATTTATCATAACAATGTGTATTCTTTTTGTAATTTTTAAAGGGAAAAGGTTATTATTCGTAAGTAATTGTAATATTAAATTATTTTGATTTTAAAAGAAAATTTGTCATATTTTTACTACATTTCTTATTATTTTTAAAAATGCCTATCAATAAAATACCCTTTAAAACCAATATGTTATAGTAAATTGAATCTTGGCATGGCCTTTGCTCATATAAATAACAGGAAGAACAAACAATAATTAAATGAAAGGAGGAGTAAAATGAAGGAGGAAAGAAAAAATACATTAAGTGTAGGGATGAAGATTGGGGCAACCCTCGGCGGGATAGCCTTCCTAATCTTCGGGATACTCCCAGGCTTCTATTTCGGTGGTTACGGTACTCTATTACTTATGACTAAGTTGATAGGCGATGCCGTTGCACCAACCCTTCTCGTTAGGGCAATCCTTGTGGTAGGAATTACAATAGGTATATTCTCGATCGGTGCATTGAGCCTTGTAGTAGGTGCTATTCTCGGAACTGCAGCAGGATATGTAGTGAATACAGTGAGCGCAGTTTTAGCGCCTAAGATGAAAGAGGCGGAAGAGCCAGCGAAGGTTAAATAACCAGAAGAGCAACTTGCAGCGGGGATACAGTAAAAAGGAAACGGACTGTATCCCCCCTAAAATTTAGTATATAATTATATCAGGAGGTCTTATGAAAGGGCCTTTTTCATTTATAATCCTTATTGTATTAATTGTGATCCTTTTTCTTTCCGGACAGGTCTATGGAGAGAGTCTCTCCTGTCTTATATGTCATGGTACTTCTGAAGGTAAAATATTTATAGATGGTGAGAAGTTTGCAAAATCCGTCCATGGCACACTGGATTGTACCTCCTGCCATCTAAAATATATAGACACACCCCACAGGTCAGCGGATAAAGAGATAGATAAGGCAACTCTTGATATGTCTTCATCACTCAAGTTAAAGAGCAAGACAGACCCGGTTGCGCTCTCTGCCTGTAACCAGTGTCATCCTGATGTATTCGAAAAGGTTAAAGGAAGTGTACACGGTCAGAACATATTCATAAAGAAGAAATCAGACGGGGCTTTCTGTACAGACTGCCATAGGTCACCTCATTATATATTACCTGGAAAATCTGGCCAGTCCCCTGTGGACTTCGGGCATGTGATGGAGACATGCGGGGGATGTCATGAGAAAGAGTCAATCTCAAAGGATTATGGTTTCAGCCCAAAGGTCCTTGAAAGGTATAAGGAGAGTTTTCATGGTAAGAAATACATCCTCGGGCATAAAAGGGTGCCTGTATGCACGACCTGCCACGGAAGTCACGCTGTGAAGAGCAGCAAAGACACTCAGGCAATGCTATTCGGGAAAAACAGGATAAAACTCTGCGGTAGTTGCCATAGCGGTGCAAATACAAAATTCGTCTCTGCCATCACACATAAACCTATGGGCAGGGATAACCCCATACCTTACTATGCAGAGAAGGGCCTTATCATACTAACGATATCTGTCATCGCAGGGTGTGTTCTGCATGTGCTCCTTGAAGCATATTCAATAATAAGGGATTATATTAGAAAAGGGAGGATCGAAGAAGATGAGTCCAGAGAAGCCTCAGTTACAGGTGAGTGAATTACCAAAAGAGATTGAAAGATTCAACATCCATTACAGGATCCAGCATGTAATACTCTTTACCACCTTTATCCTTGTAGCCCTTACAGGGTGGGCACTTAAATACCCTGAGGTAGAATACTCGAGCAGGTGGATAAGGATATGGGGGGGACCTGAAACCGCAGGTCTTATCCACAGGATCGCTGGTATCACTATGCTCCTCGATTTTTTATACCACCTGATATATTTGGCATATCGTTTTTACAAGGGTGAGCGCAGCTTTGATATACTTCCAACACCAAAGGACTTGAAAGACTTCTATCAGAACATAAAATATTTCCTCGGCGTATCCAGAGAGAAACCTAAGTTCGGGAGATTCACCTACTCCCAGAAATTTGATTACTGGGCTGTTTTCTGGGGAATACTCATCATAGGCTCATCAGGTCTTGCCCTTGCATTCCCGACAAAGGCAGCTCTATTAATACCCTCATGGGCAACTAACTGGGCATGGGAACTTTTCTCCATAATGCATAGCGATGAGGCACTCCTTGCGATTGTCTTCATATTCTTCTGGCATTTCTACAATGAACACCTTAAACCCGATGTCTTCCCTATGAGCTGGGTATGGATTACAGGAAAGATATCAACAAAGGATCTTAAGGAACGCCATCCTGCAGAATTCGAACGCCTATTCCCCGACGCCTCCATTAAAAAGAAAGAGGAATAGATATTATGCCAAAGGTATCGGTAATATTCACAGCACTTCTTATCCTGTTATTTACTGCCTGCCCGAGGACAGATTTCACCTCTGCTAAAAAATCGGTCCTGTCCGCAGGATCCTTCGGAGAGCCAAACTCTTTATCCGGAGAAAAGACAGAAAAGAAGGAAGACACTATAAAAAACCTCATCTGTTTTAAATGTCATATCTACAATCGGTTTGTTGAAACACCGAAGAAGGGCGTCTTTTCACATATTGTTCATACACAGTTTGAATACCACTGTAACCAGTGTCATAGCTTCAGGGGACATAAGACAATGGTCGTTAATAAGGATATATGCATAAACTGTCATGGAGAGATGCCCAAACTGAAGCGTGTCCCTGGTTAAAAGATACAAATCGAGAGAAAAATGATTCGGCTTCCCGTTAAGAGCCTCAGATTTAAGATCTCTCTGTCACTTATATCCTTCATATTTATCACATGCTGGGTTCTTTCCTTCATATTCGTTGTAAACGACCTTAACCGTCTATCCGAGGATATCCAGAGAGAGGAAGAATTTTTTACCGAGACACTGGCATTGTCCATGCCGGATCTTTTATTTAAGCATGATTATAAAGGTATTACAGCTATCCTTGGGTATGCAAAAGAAAGATTAAACTTTAATTATATCCTTGTAACTGATTCTGGCGGAAATATAGTAGCCCGGATCGATGGTATGACAGAGAAAGGAAACAGAGAAATAAAGAAGATATCTAAAAACATTTTATATAATGGTATCTCTATAGGGAAGGTTGAGATCGGTATGGAGGCAAAAAGTTTCTTCCCAAGGATGGAAAAGGTCCTGCTTGAGGCATTCGCCTTTTCTCTCTTTTTCATGTTCATCGGCACATTCCTCTCCGTAATCCTTTCAAGAAAGATAACCACACCTGTAGAAAAACTGAGTAAAAGGGTCATGGCCTTTACAGGTACCGGCATTCCCGGTGAAAGAGAGGAAAAGTCTTTATCCGGTGATGAGGTGGAGATTATGGAGAAGAGCTTCAACAATATGATCGACAGACTGAAGAAGAAAGAAGACCAGATAGAAGAGAAGAACAGGGAACTTCTTAATCTGGCAGGTGGCATATCCCATGAACTAAACAATATTATAAACATAATAATCGGTTTCTCAAGGGTACTACAGAGGGAAATCTCCTCAGAGGGCGAACACTACAGGGATGTAGAAAATATATTAAGGGAGGCAAAGAAGGCAAAAGCCGTTATCGGAAATCTTATGGCCTTCGTGAAACAGCCAGAGATTCAGTATACCAGTTGTGACATTGTCGGCTGTCTTGAAAGCTGTATTGCAGATTTAGAAAGCCAGATAAAGGTGCAGGGAATAAATGTCAGAAGAGAATACGAAGATGGACTTCCTGCTATAAAGTGCGATGAGGAACAGCTCAGGGAGGCCTTTTTTAATATAATCCTCAATTCGATTCAGGCAATGCCGGGAAGTGGAGATTTGACTTTATATTGCAGAAAGCATAATAATAATCTTGAAATTAAAATCTCAGATACAGGAGGGGGGATCTCAGAAGAAATAAAGGATAAGATCTTTGAACCCCTATTTACTACAAAAAGGGGTGTCTGGGGGATAGGTCTGGGACTTCCGATATCAAGAAGGATAATTGAGAGACATAACGGTGAAATCTCCTTTACGAGCAAAAGGGGTGAAGGAACGACCTTCCGTATAAGAATCCCCATTAAATGAGTATGGATATCGAGAAGAGAGAAAAAATACTTGTTATAGACGATGAACCCGGCATGAGGGAGATGTTCAGGCGTTTACTCAAGGACTATACATTGTTCCTTGCCAAAGACGGAGAGGAAGGTATTGAGGCTACGAAGAGAGAAAATCCTGACATTATCATTTCTGACCTCAAGATGCCAAGGATGGACGGTATAGAGGTTCTGAGAAATATAAAGGAATATAACTCTGCCATCCCCTTTATTCTAATTACAGCATATGCGACGATCGAGACCGCTGTTGAAGCGATAAAGATCGGTGCCTATGACTATATAACAAAACCCTTTGATCCCGATGTAATAGAAATCACCATAAAGAACGCCCTCCAGCACAAGAGACTTCTTGACGAGAACAGATACCTGAGAGAAAAACTAAAGTCCCTTCAGGAGAGGGAAAATATCATAGGTGAGAGTAAGGTAATGAAAGAGGTCTTCTCCATGATTGACAAGGTAGCACCCACAGATGCCACCGTCCTTATTCAGGGTGAAAGCGGCACAGGAAAAGAACTTATCGCGCAGGCAATCCACAAGAATAGCCTCAGGACTGATAAGACATTCCTTTCAATAAACTGCTCTGCCTTCCCTGAGACCCTTCTCGAGAGCGAGCTCTTCGGGTATGAGAAGGGGGCATTTACAGGAGCTGTTGGATCTAAAGAAGGACTCTTCGAGGCAGCAAACAGAGGGACACTCTTTCTTGACGAAATAGGCGAAATGTCTCCAAGCCTTCAGGTCAAACTCCTGAGGGTACTTCAGGACGGTCAGATACTGAGAGTAGGAGGAAGGAAACCCTTTACAGTCGATGTGAGGATTATATCTGCTACAAATAAAAACCTCAAAAAAGAAGTGGAGACAGGAAATTTCAGGGAAGACCTTTTCTACAGGATAAATATATTCACAATAAACCTGCCTCCTCTCAGGGAAAGGAAAGAGGATATCCCCCTTCTGATCTATTACTTCTTGCTTAAATACAACAAGAAATTCTCAAAATCAGTCGAGACCATCTCACCGGCACTAATGAGATTCCTGTTGAACTATCACTGGCCAGGCAATGTGAGAGAACTCGAGAATCTGATGGAAAGAGCGGTGTTAATGTCTGACGGTAAACAGATTGATATACCAACCCTCCCAGACGAATTAAGGGATAACTCTAAGGTGGAAATACCATCCTACGGCACCCTCACTTTCAGGGAGGCAAAAGAAAGGTTCGAGAAAGAATACATACTATCGCTCCTAAAGAAACATGACGGGAGGGTCAGTAGGGCTGCAATGGAGGCCGGAATGCCAAGACCGAACTTCTATGAGAAACTCAAGAAATACAATATACCTTACAGGAAAGAATCTGTATAGATTCTCTGCCTTCCTTTCTTTCTTCATATCTATATTACCTTTCTCCGCTATTGCATCAGAATTAGATGTAAAATGCATAATCTGCCACAGCAGATTCAGGGACGAAAGGTTTATTGACGAAAAGGAATATAAAGACTCAGTCCATGGCAAACTCGAATGCACAGGCTGTCATGCTATAAGGTTCAAGAAGATGACTCATTCCGTCTCTGAAGATATGACCTCTAATGAGGTGAAAGAGGTATCAAAATATCTTAAGGGAAAAGGTAAGGATGCATTAACAGTCGCCTCCTGTGTGGGATGTCATAACAGGGAATATTCGGTCTTCAGAAAGAGTATTCACGGAAAGGCGATACTCGAAGAAGGTATCCAGAATGCCGCCTTCTGTACAGACTGCCATAGCCCTCCCCATTATATCAGGAAATCCTCAGACCCTCTATCATCTTCATCAAGGCATAGGATAGTCGAGACCTGTGCAAGGTGCCACAGCGACAGAACTATTGCATCAAGGTATGGATTGAATATCTATGTCGTAGAATCCTACAGGGCACATTTCCATGGAAAGAGGTATGCCATAGGAAGCAAGGAGACACCTAATTGCGTAATATGCCACGGCAGCCACAATATAAAAAGTCATAATGATCCTGAATCTCCTGTCTTTGGAACAAATAAGATAACGCTTTGTTCGAAATGTCATGAAGGGGCAACAGAGGAATTCGCCCGTGCCTTTACCCACAGGCCGGTTGACTCAAAGAACAATCCCACAGCCTTCTATGTAAGAATTGTTATGGTTTGGATGATCATCTCTGTTGTTTTCCTTCTGTTTTTTCACTTTGTCCTTGACATATATTCAGAAATAACAAAAAGAAGGAGAAAAGGAAGGGAAACCCCTGTGAAATCTCCTTTGAATACCCTCCTCAAGAACCTTCCAAGAGAGTTTGAAAGGATGAATATACACTACAGGATACAGCACATAGCGCTATTTACATCTGTATTTTATCTCGCTGCATCAGGATTCACCCTGAAATACCCTGAGCTCAAGATATCTCAGGCATGGATAAATCTCTGGGGAGGTATAGAAATGGCAGGACATGTCCATAGATTTGGGGCAGTTGTCCTAATCGTAGATGTCATATATCATATCGGATATATTATTTACCTCTCAACTAAGAAAAGGTTAGGGACAGCAATCATGCCTCAGGTGAAGGACATTAAGGACTGCTGGAAAAACATAAGGTATCTAACCGGCACCTCCGATGAAAGACCGAAATTCGGCAGGTATACCTATCTCCAGAAACTTGACTACTGGCTTGTAGTGATTATTGTCTTTGTTATGACTGCAACAGGATTTATGTACTGGTTCCCCACATTGACAGCGGATATACTGCCGGGATGGTCTTCTTTCTGGATATGGGGAGTTGCATACATTGCACATAGCACCGAGGCGCTCATCGCACTTTTTCTTGGCATTCTCTGGCACTTCTATAATGTACATCTGAAAAGCCGTGTCTTTCCGATGAGCTGGGTATGGCTTACGGGGAAGATATCGATAGAAGACCTAATAGAAGATCATCCCCTTGAGTTTGAGCGTATTATAGAAGAGGGGGAAAAAGCAGCTTCTCAGGATTCCTGAACTGCAGGAAGCCTGATTATAAATGTAGTGCCTTTCCCTGCATCGCTACATACAAGGATCTCTCCTTTATGGTTCTCTATTATGCGCTGGGTTATACTGAGTCCAAGGCCTGTACCTTTGGGCTTTGTTGTAAAAAAGGGATCGAATATCCTCTCCCTGCGTTCTTCAGGAATCCCTTCACCTGTATCTATTACATTTATAACAATATCCTTATCTATCTTTTCTGTTGAGACAGATATGGTACCGCCCTGAGGCATCGCCTGTACAGAGTTTATAAAGAGGTTTATAAAGACCTGCTGGAGTTCTCCTCTATTCCCCATAACAGATGGTAGACCTTCGCTCAGATTCTTTTCGATCCTGCAGGATGTATCATCACGCTCGCACTGAAACAAAACGACCGATATAGATTCTTCTATTATCCTGTTAATATCGAGCAGTTCCTGCTGGTATGAGGGCTTTGCGTACATAAGGAGGTTCTTTGTAATCCTGTCCATCCTTGTCGCAGCATCCATGATGTAATTGAGGCACTCCTTTGTATCTTCATCACAGCCCTTGTTAACCAGCATCTTTGAATACGCAACTACTATGGCAAGGGAGTTCCCTATCTCATGGGCAATACCTGCTGCTATTTCTCCGATAGAGGCGAATTTCTCCTGTCTTATCATCTGTTTGATTGTGAGGTTAAGTTGCTCTTCCTCCTTTATTAGGGACTCGACCATATTATTAAATGATACGCCCATAATTCCGATTTCGTCAGAGGATTCTATATCAACCCTCAGGGAAAGGTCTCCTTTCGCAACCCTGTCTGCCATTGCTGAAAGCCTCTTGAGGGGGCGAAGGCTTCTCTTCACAACGATATAGTTTATAAGGCTCAGTACCGCCAAGATAGAAAGCGATATGGCTACATAATTCAGGATTATCTTCCTCTTTGCAAGGACAAGGTCATTTGTGGACATCACGATACCAAATATAGCACTGCCAGTCTCATCTCTCTTGAGCGGTGCAAATATAGCCTTGTATTCCCTATCTTCAAGAAATATCCTCTCGATTACAGACTCACCCTTCTTCGTTATTCTATCAATAATCTCCTCTGTAACCTTCTTCTGTATCTCCCTTCTTTCTTCCTCTTTTCTGAGTGTAGATGCCACAACCCTGTCACCATAGAGAATAAATATATCATTCCCTATCTTTTTCTTTACTCCTCCTAAATACTCATTATCAAAGCTAAAACCTACCATGATGATTGCTCCCTTATCAATAGGTGCCACAACATCATAATCGAGTCTGATAGCATTATCTATAGATTTCGGGATAAAACCCGATGCGAGTTCTCCAGAAAGACCCTTCTTTATCAACCCTTTCTGCTGTGTATCACCCTCCTTAAGAAATCTTAATGGTTCAAGATATATCTTGAGCCCTTCCTGCATGAAAAGACTAAGATGGGAAAGTCCCATGAGATGTTTCCCGCCGTATTTCTCAAGTATCCTCCTTTCATCGGAAAGGAGTTCTGCATAGAGAATCGCCTGTTTCTCTTTGTCCCTGAAAAAACCCTCAACAGTATCCTTATAGGAGATTATCTCCTTTGTTGTGCCCTCTTCCATGCGAAGGGTGAGAATCTCACCTACAAAAAGTGAAACCACAATGATAGTAATAAAGGAAAGGACAACAAAAGGAAGGAGGATCTTTTCAAGAAGTGTATTCCTTTTAAGGTTTATCTTCATTAATTTAAGATATATCAAATGCCTTTATCTGTCAATCTGCTTGATTAAAAGGATTTTATGTGATAAATGTTTCTTGTATGGGAATCCTTTCAGGAATAAGAAAGGGGATTCTGATCGGTGGTATTGCAGGGATAATAACCGCTATCGCTGTCTCGGCTTCTCTCGAAACATTCTTCGGCAAGGGTTTTGAGGGTGGATGGTACGATGCTGCAAGAAAGGACATGGTAAACTTCTTCGGAAAGGAGATCGGTAACCTCAAACCACTCATCATAACCTATCTCTCTATCATGTTCATAATCATCTCTGGAATAGGCGGACTTATAGGCGCCTTCTTCGGCCTCCTCATCGAGATATTCTTTTCAAAGTTACGGGGGATGTTTGAAAAGTAATGGTCAATAGAACTGCGAGGGCTAAATGCTTTTCCATAACCTCCTTATATTCTCCACCTCCACACCCCACCACTCATCTAAAGCCCGGTTCCCCTGTCCACAGGATCCTTCGGACAGGGAAATCTTCTTAAGTGAAAGGGTATCGAAGGTCTCTACTTTAAAGTTCTCACCATCCGATACAATAATCACTGCCCCATCAGCATCTGTCCTGTAAATCCTTGCCCCGGACCTTTCGTATCTCTCTACGACATCCGGGTTCGGATGGTTAAAGACGTTATCCTTTCCTGAAGAGACAACTGCCACTTTAGGTTGTACCATTGACAGAAACTCCTCTGTGCTCGATGTCTTACTGCCATGATGGGGAACCTTTATGATATCGGCCTTGAGCCACTTGCCAAGGTGGATGAGGTCATCCTCTGCCTCCTTTTCGATATCACCCGGAAATAGAAAGGAACGGTTTTTATATGCCAGCTTAATGACTATTGATCTATTATTCTGACCGGAAGATTTTCCTCCGGATGTGCCGGAATAAAACTCAGGATAGGGATGGAGAACATAGATAATATAGTCTCCATCAAGAATGGTATCCCCCCTTCTGACGGCTTTAACAGGTATTCCTTTCCCCTCTAAAATCCTGAGAAATTTTTGATAACCTTCTAAGGAAGAATCACCGTTAACCCATACCTCACCGATCCTGAAATTTTCTATGATATAGAATAACCCTCCTAAATGATCAGGGTGGGGATGGGAAAGGACGATGTAGTCAATTCTCTTCATTCCATTATCCCATAGATATGGTGCAAGGACCCTTCTGCCGATATCGAATCTTTTATCAAAGGTCCCCCCTCCATCGATTAGCATCCTCTTACCGTCAGGGAACTCTATCAGGCTCGAATCACCCTGGCCGACATCTATGAAAGTAACCTTCTCTATCTGGCTTTAAAACAGAGAAAGGCAGACAGAACCATCTAAAACTTTATCAGATAAAACATTACTTAGCAGAAAATTCGGGAAAATTAACAACATCTTAATTTTAAACAACAAAAAGGTATTTTTAGAGGAAAAGGTGGGAAAGTCTCAAAAATTTCTCCTTGACATTACCTCTTTTTATTATTATAATTTATTGTAATTAAAAAGAGATCAGGCAATGGCAAGATTAGTAGAATGGGTCCTAAGTCTTCTTTCCCCATTAATTATTTTCTCCTCTTCCGGAAAAGGTAAAAATTCCCTCCATATTCCTACCCTAAAAAGTGACTCTAAAATCTACAATATCCAGCTAATTTCAAATCCACCACCCCTTGTTTTGGAACAAGCCGATTTTACTTCTGATAATATATTTGCTGGGCATCGTTCTCATTCTTCACATCGTTCTCATTCTTCCCACCGTTCCCATTATGCGCATCGTTCATCCTCGTACCCCATGCCATCTGAGGAATCAACTAAACCTTCGGCACCAGTAACGCCTCAAAAAGTCCCCCAAACAATTGAAAAAAATACCCCTGCTACTCCCTTTCCTTCACCCTCTTCTAAAAAGTGGCAGGCAACCACGGAGTGGCAGAAAAATTCTTGCAAACTATATCTTCGTGATGTGATTGTAACATTAAACAATAATAATACAGTGGGAGGAGTGGTAACTGAGTGTAAAGATGATACCATTGAGATCACAAAACCTGACCCAGAGAATACCAAGCAAAGGATAGATTTAAAAGAGATTAAATCTTTACTCTGGCGATAAAATTAATCAAATAGGTTGAAGATACTGACTGTATACAGGAACTCCGGATTCAAACATTCCAGAGCATTGGTTTTTTACTGAACACGTAAGACATTTTGAATCAAAAGAATTCTTCCATCCCGAAATAGATTGTCTGGCAAATTTCCATAAATTTTTCGGAAGCAAGCATAAGGGGATATTATATATAGACAAATTCATGCCCCTTTGTGCCAAATAGCGGATTGATTCTTCTAAGCTATTTATAATTTCTTTTGGTTCCACCCAAAGTAATTCTAAATTTGCTTTTGCCCGCCAAGTAGTTTCTAATCCCATAAAAGCAATATGTTTAACAAATACCATATTTCTATAAATGTACTCAGATATTCTTAGCAACCCTTTATAGGTATATTTATGAATTACAATCCGTATCTCGATTGAATTACCAAAGGTAGCAAGATTAAGAATCCCCCTGACCATTTCATTAAAAGCATCTTTTGAACCGGCAATAAAATCATGCTCAATATTATTATCCCCATAAAGGGTTATTGCAATAGTAATGTTAGGATGACCAAGGCTGCTGAAAAGATGGGTATATTTTAAGTCACTAAATTTCCTTGCATTGGTTAGTAGGAGCAAAGAAGTATTGGGAAGATAATGCTTACAGGCCAGAATTAAATGAAATAAGTCATGTCCTATTACAGTTGGTTCGCCACCCGTTAGAGCCAATTCTTCAGTGGATTTATCGATTAAAGAAATCAGTTTTAAGTTTAAATCCAAAAGATTGCCTTCATTGTTGTCAATAAGTTGAGGACACATTATACAATTGCTGTTGCACCTAGAGGTTACAAAGATAAGATTATGTTTGGAGTTGATCTGATAGAAAACATTTATTAAACCATTGGGCAATATCTCTACCACATCGCCTTCAGATAATAAGTGGATATTATTCACGTTGTATACTATTGGAATACCACTTGTTTTTAGTTGGTCATCAATATCTATGCATGAAAATATACTTGCCACGTAGCTTTTTAGCTTACGTTTGGACAATTTAGGATCAACAATTATTGTTTCTGATCTATTATCTTTTTCTGTTGAAAAAAAGGAAATCTTTCCCAAGAGAGGCTCATTGATATTTTTCGGAATCCCTTGAAGAGCAAGCATTTAATTAATACTTACCTCAGAAAGACATCGGCCAGTAATCCAAGACCAGAAAACATCCATCTGATTTGAATCGTTCTGTAAAATAATCTCAAACAAGTATTTTATTACTTCCTTATGAATAAAACAAAAATCACTGGTAGGTCTATGGCCCATAATATCCTTTTGGCTTACATAATTACGGATAGGATCAACTCCACAATACATTTGGAAGGCACAATCTGAGCAACCAGGCAATGATTCTGCACAAGTGCTTTTTATAATCTTTTGGAGAGTATTATTATAAAAGAGTTCTTTATAGGTGTTTGTGTGTAAATTACCAATACAAAACTTACTATCTCCCATTTGGGCAAGCATTCTTGCCTCATCAGAGGAATAAACATTGCCGTTATAATCATATATTACCCCTGAGATACTAATTCCGGCTGGAAACTGAAGATCAACAAAGCCTGTAGAAAAAGGAGTGAGTATCCTAGTCAATAAAAGGGAGGTAAATGACTCCTCTATATAAATCCCTTTTTGATTAATTTTAATAATGTAATCAAGTATTCTTTTGTAGAAATCAATAAATTCTGATGCACTGTATCCAATCTCATCCATCTTTGGCAGGGCATATCCAAAGGGGTTAAGTGTTCGAATAAAGATCGACCTAAATCCATTTCTTATATACTCATCAACAATTTCACTTGAGAAATTTAAACTGTGTTTAGTGGTAGTCATTAGAGCAGAAATGTTTTCTGGTTTTATATATTTCCTTGCTTTATCTAAATATCTCAAGACATCTTCATGGGAGCCACTGCCATCTCTATAGTGTCTATTATAATTATGCACGTGCTCAGGGCCATCTAGAGAAATAGATAGGAGAATATTGTTGTCTGCAAAGTATTTAAGCATCTCATCAGTGACCAAGGTTAGGTTTGTGCAGACGACAAACTCTATTTTTTGTCTTTTCAGCGCTGCCTGACTTTTAGCGTATTCAATTATATATTGGATAGTTTCAAAATTTAATAAAGGCTCGCCACCCTGGAACTCGATTTTTATTGATTTTGATGGACTCATTAAAGTAATGTCCACTGCTTTTTTAGCAGTTTCCATACTCATATCAAAGACCTTTTTGTCTGTATCTTTAGAGGAAGCATGACAATAAGTGCATTTATGATTGCATCTTAATGTGATAACGAACATATGCAAGGATGTAAAATCAGAAAGAAAGCCTTTTTTCGTCCTATATTTAATTGTCAAAAGTTCAATGGCAGGATCGGATAATGTTTCAGCAATAAAATGTTTTGCTTTTAAATTAAAATAAAGGTCCGATTTTGGATTTAAAGAATAATCGACCATTTTGGCAAAATCATCGGCAGATAAATAGAAGTATTCGCCCACTAAATTAACTATAAGCACATGATCTTTTTTAAATCTCATGAAATGGAACGGCAGGATTATATAGGGGTTAATAGTCTTATTCTTCATGATCTTGAAAAGGGAAAAAGGCTTTTCGTATGATAAGTTCTTTTATTGATTTGTTTGAGATGTCAAGGCTAAAGCGTATTTGCTCATCGATGAGTTCATTGCAAAAATTATTTACTAGGGAAATTAAATCTACAGTGGAGTCTTTTGGTGCAAAATATACGCCGTAGTAATTAGAATCTATTGAATCAACATGAATATAGCAATCATCAGTGAATTTATAGGCTGAGGAGAGAATAGCATCATGACGATATATAGATTTCTCAACTCGTAATAATAATTTACCGTCCTCTAATTTTTCTATGATTTTCATCTATCTTATTCGTCCTATATTTTCTACTTCCACAACCCTCTACTATTTTCTCTCGCCTCTCGCTCATATTGTCTAAATTCTTCTAAGTACTTAAAAGGATATTTGGTATAAGCAAATCCATATCCCTGTTTTATAATTTCGGCATTGAGAAAAGTCCCATCTTCAAGAAAGATGTAGGCCAGGGTTCTTTCATATTTATCCTGTCTTTGCCAATCATACTCAAGCCTTACTCTTTTTCCTTCAACCATTTCTTTAGTAAACCTGGTGGCCTCCCATCCAAAATATTCTACAGGCTTTCTTGGGTCTTTTGTCTCAGGGGTATCTACTCCAATTAACCTCACCTTTTCGCCTCCATCTAAGACAATAGTATCACCATCTATAATCCTAATGACCTTTCTAAATTCAACTTTCTCTTTCAGTACTTCTGAGTCTTCTTTTTGTTTTTTGGACTCTTTTGGTTTTTCTCTCAATAAATTCAACGCATCTAGAGCCTCTTGCTTGGAGTTAAAATACTGACCGGCCAAGGGGCCTCGATGACAATGATACCCTCCGCGTTTTCTATCATGGTGGCAACCCAAGGAGTCAAGACCTCCTCCATGAGCGAATAAAGATGTAGGTAATATTAAGAGTAAGATAATGAGACAAAAAAGAAGATATCCAAAAGAAGTTATCTTTTTGTAAAATTGCATAATTAACTTTCTCTATAGTGATTCAAAATACCATAATTTTTCTTAAGAATCAATAGTTCCCACCTGTCCCCCTGCAATAATGGTATAGAGGACAACAGGCAGCATTGTCGTAAGGGCTGCTATCTTTGAAGGACTTGTATATAAGGTAAGCCTCAGGAGAAGCCTTGAGGGCAGCCTTAGTATTGAAAGTCGGACTATGTTATAGATAAGGAATGCAAGAAGTCCTAAATGTGAACCTGATATTGAAAGTATATGGGTTGTGCCTGATGCCATGAAGGCATCCCTTATCTCATCGGTCAGGTCTTTATCTTCACCGATAACCATGGACTGAAGGATAGCAGACGATTCACTACTGAGTGAATTCTCTGTAGAACTTCTGATATTATCCCTTCCCTCATAGATTTTTCTGAGAAGAAAATTACCTCCGAATCCGACTCTGACAATATTCTCTTCCTTAACCCATCCAACAGCAAATATCCTATCCCTTGAAAGAGCCTCCTCGAAATCATAGCCACCAGGATTATGATAACCCTTAGGACTCTTAAGTTTCGTCTTTATGAGTAAAATGTCCCCATACTTGACAGGACTTTTTATTTCCCCTGATAACCTCACCTTCCCTGAGGCAGACCTCCTTTCTTCACCGATATACACCTCTTTCACATTGAAGATGAAGGTTACTCTTTCGTGTCCTCTGCTGGGTGGTTCAAGGACTCTTCCTTTAAGGAGAACATCTTCACGTAAAAATTTTGATACGTAATTTTCTGGAAGGACTGTTACCGAGTAAAGATAATAGGTGGAAGAAGATATCACAATAAGACAATGGGCAAGGGCCTTCAACCTTTTTCCCTTACTCAGGATAATGATCGATATAAAGGAAAGGGCCGAAAGGATTAAAACAGAGAGAGGAAAGTATAAAAAGATATTTCCGAGGATTATTCCTGAGATGAAAGAGAGGACAATGTATATCAAAACCGATGTCCGTGAGGGCATTCTTAAAGCATCGTTGTTTGTCACCCTGAACTTGTTTCAGAGGCCCTGAACTTGATTCAGGGTTCTGAAATAAATTCAGAATGACAACCTGCAGACATTACCAATGAATAATTCACATCTTCTTCATAGCCTCCTCTATAACCTTCGCTATCCCTTCAGCTATCATATTTATCTCTCCTTTCTTTCTGCCTTCTACCAGAACCCTCACCTTAGGTTCTGTGCCTGAGGGTCTGACAAGAACCCTCCCTATTCCATTAAGTTTCTTCTCCGCCTTCTCGATAGCCTGCTTTATCTCAGGGATAGATGTTATATCTCTTTTCGGTCTCCCGTTAACATTTATCAATACCTGTGGTAATGGTTTCATCACAGAGGCAAGTTCTGAGAGCCTCCTGCCTGTCTTTTTCATTATGGACAGCACCTGCAGTGCTGTTATAGTCCCGTCGCCTGTAGTATTCCAGTCCATAAATATTATATGTCCGGATGTCTCTCCACCAAAGTTATAACCACCTTCAAGCATCTTCTCTGCCACATAGCGGTCACCAACAGGAGACCTTACAACACTTATCCCTACCTTTCTCATCATGATATCAAGTGAAAGGCTGCTCATTACAGTCGTAACAAGGGCATTACCCTTAAGTCTATTCTCTTTAAAGAGATCGAGTGCACAGACAGCCATGATTTTATCTCCGTCAACAACACTGCTCTTTTCATCGGAGAATATAACCCTGTCCGCATCTCCGTCATGTGCTATCCCTATATCCGCCTTATAGGCCTTAACCGCCTTCTGCACTATATTCGGAAAGATAGAACCGCAGTCGCGATTGATATTTATACCATCGGGTTTATCATTAAGGGAGATTACATCTGCACCGAGTTCCTTAAGGACCCATGGTGTAACCTTATAGGCTGCACCGTTTGCAGAATCGACAACGATCTTCATACCCTCAAGGGTCATACCTTTTGGGAATGTCCCCTTAACGAATTCTATATACCTTCCTACAGCATCATCTATTCTATACGCCTTACCGACCTCCTTTGCAGTCGGCCTGATATGGTCGAGGGATCCTGAAAAGATGAGTTCTTCCATCTTCTTCTCCAGCTCATCAGGGAGTTTAAAACCTTCCCTGGAGAAAAATTTTATTCCATTATCTTCAAAAGGATTATGGGAGGCAGAGATCATAACGCCTGCATCTGCCCTGAGACTCCTCGTTATGAACGCCACACCCGGTGTAGGAAGAGGGCCGAGCAGTACCACATCTGCACCCATAGAGCATATCCCTGAGGTAAGGGCAGACTCAAGCATATAACCTGAAAGTCTCGTATCCTTACCGATCACGATTCTATGACGTCCAGGACCTGTCTTAAAAATATAAGCCGCTGCCCTACCGAGTTGCAGGGCAGTCTCACTCGTCATAGGATAGGTATTGGCAATCCCCCTAACACCATCGGTCCCAAAGAGCCTCTTCATCTTCCCTCCTTTATTATAAAGACCTTTATCTCTACACTCCCCTTTTCCTGAATCCTTATATTTTTTCCAGAGGCATCTACCTTTCCCTCCTGAGTAAAGTCTTCATGGTTTCCTGTTATATCTATAGGCTCAGTTCTCAGAAACCTTAATGGATCAACCTCTCTCTTCGGCCCTTCTATCGTGACGGATGGGGGATGAATCTCAATCTTTTTCATTCTGTATCCCTGCGCGGGTTTACCAACAATCGTAGGTCTTAGCTCAACTGTTTTTGTGATGACACGATCTAAACGTACTTTTATAGATGAGGGATTAACCCTCACGACTTTCAGATTAAAGGAACCCTTTACATTCTCAGGACTAATGTGATATATGCCCTCTCCTTCCTTAGCCCCTGCAAGGTCAACGACTGTTTTAACCTCATCCCCTTTTAGCCCCCTCAAAGTGCTCTCCTGTCCCTGAATCCATACATTAACTGATCTGGTTGTTTCTCCGACAAGTTCAAGGTTTTTAGGAATATTTCTGAACTCTAAGGGAGACTGAAAACTCATCTCAGTCTTTCCCCTCGACATCACAAAAAACCAGAGGATTATCGCAAAGATCAAAGAGGCAAGTTTTAGCCCAAGATTTTCAAAGACAAAGGCCTTCGGTTTCATTCAACCCTGCCTCCTTTTCTGGACTTCTTTCTTTGTCTTTACAAAGGTCTTTGAGATCTCTTCTCTCAGAGAAAGTATATCGAGGTCCTTTACTATCTTCCCTCCCTTTGCCATTGATATTGTTCCGGTTTCTTCTGATACTATTATTACAACGGCGTCTGTCTCCTCTGTAATTCCGAGGGCTGCCCTGTGGCGAGTTCCGAGAGTCCTCGTTCGTTCTGTACTCAAACTTAGAGGGAGAAAACAGCCTGCAGCAATAATCCTTTTACCCCTGATAATTACAGCCCCATCATGGATAGGTGAAGTCGGATTGAAGATGCTGAGTATTACTTCCCTCGATACCTTGGCATCAAGTTCTGTCCCCATCTCCGTAAAGGTCCTGAGATCGGTCTCTCTCTCAAGTACCAATAATGCACCTATTCGCTTATTTGCAAGAGACACAGAGGCCTTAACTATCTCTTCTAAAAATCTCGATTCCTCAACAGGGGAAAGGGAATAAAAGAAAGGATTCTCCCCTATATGGGCTAAGGCCCTCCGGAGTTCGGGTTGGAAAAGGACTATAATAACAATTACTATCTGTGCCCAGAAGGTCTGCACTATCCAATCAATAGTATAAAGCCCGGTCCAATGGGATACGAGTAAAGCAAGGAGAAGTATCCCGAGCCCAGTGAGCATCTGGACAGCCTTTGTACCTTTTATGAGAAGAAGGATACGGTATATTATAAAGGCTACTATCAAGACATCTATAGCATCCTGCCATCTCACCTGCATAAGAATATCTGACACCTGCTTAAGAATTCCCATCTTATTCAAAGACCTCCATGCGTTATTGCATCCACTACCCTGGCGACCCTTACAATTGAGCTGACATCATGAACCCTTACTATATTCGCCCCCTTCATAATCCCAATTGCAACAGCGGCTGCTGTCCCTTCGAGCCTGTCACCAGGAGGAAGATCAAGGATCTTACCAATAAAGGATTTTCTTGATGGACCGAGTAGGATTGGCATCCCTAAAGACCGGAACTCATCGAGACGATTAATGATCTCAAGGTTATGTTCAAAGGTCTTACCAAAACCAATACCGGGATCTATGATGATCATATCATCATCAACTCCTGCTTTCTGTGCTATAGATATTCCCTCTTCGAGAAAGTGACGAATCTCTCCTATCAGATCCTGGTAGACAGGGTTAATCTGCATATCCCTCGGTGTTCCTTTAATATGCATGATAACAACAGGTACATCGTATTCGGCAGAAACAGAGGCAATCTCAGGATCAAACCTCAGACCACTTATGTCATTTATAATTGATGCCCCCGCCTTTATAGCCTCCCTTGCAACCTCTGCTTTATAGGTATCTATTGATATGGGAATCCTGAGCCTGCTTTTCAGTTTCTCAATTACAGGAACAACTCTGCTAAGTTCTTCTTCAGGGGATAAAGGGAGGGCGCCTGGTCGTGTGGATTCACCCCCGATATCGATTATATCCGCTCCTTCTTTTTCTATCTCAAATGACCTTTCAACGGCCTTATCTGTATTAAGATAAAGACCACCGTCTGAGAAGGAATCGGGGGTCACATTTAGAATACCCATTATATGGGTTCTTCTGGTAAGATCTAAGCGATAACTACTCCACTTTAAGATAAAACCCTCTGCCATTGCAAAATTAGCATTTTAAATTTAGCATCTCAAATTTGAGATTTATCCCGAATTCATTTCGGGACTAAATAGTAATTTTAAAATGAATTTTATGGTCAGGCTGTTGCCATAGCTTCTTTAATGACAGTATCAATCTCGTTACCATTGAGGGTTTCTTTATCGAGGAGGACCTCAGCAATGGCAGTAAGGGCCTTGAAGTTATCGTTGAGCAGTTTCTTTGCCCTTTCATAGCTTTCTATTACCATCCTCTTTACTTCTTCGTCTATTTCTACGGCAGTCCTTTCTGAATAATCCCTGTGCTGTGCAATCTCTCTTCCAAGAAATATCTGTTCCTCTTTCTTACCGAAAGTGAGAGGGCCCAGTCTATCACTCATCCCCCATTCACAGACCATTTTTCTTGCAAGTTCGGTAGCCCTTTCAAGGTCATTACCAGCTCCTGTTGTCATATAACCTAAGGCCCTCTCCTCTGATGCCCTTCCACCTAAAAGGACAACGATCTCATTCAGGAGAAAGTCTTTTGCATAGGTGTATCTATCATCTACCGGGAGCTGCTGGGTAAGTCCCAGCGCCCTTCCTCTCGGGATTATGCTCACCTTATGGACGGGATCGGTCCCGGGGATGAGTTTTGCCACAAGGGTATGACCCGCCTCATGGTAAGCTGTTGTTCTTTTTTCTCTCTCACTCATCACCATGCTCTTTCTTTCGACTCCCATAAGTACTTTATCTTTGGCGATCTCAAAGTCTTCCATATCTACCTTAGTCTTCGACTTCCTTGCCCCAAGGAGGGCTGCCTCATTAACCAGGTTCGCAAGATCGGCCCCTGAAAAACCTGGTGTTCCTCTCGCTACTACCTCTAACTCGACATCATCGGCAAGGGGGATTTTTTTTGTATGGACTTTGAGGATTCCGAGCCTTCCCTTAACATCTGGCTGGGGAACCACGACCTGTCGGTCAAACCTCCCTGGTCTGAGAAGGGCAGGATCAAGGACATCGGGTCTATTTGTGGCTGCTATCAGTATTACCCCTTCATTAGATTCGAACCCATCCATTTCGACAAGGAGCTGGTTAAGGGTCTGTTCCCTTTCGTCATGACCCCCTCCCAGGCCTGCACCCCTGTGTCTTCCGACTGCATCTATCTCATCAATAAAGATGATACAGGGTGCGTTCTTTTTCCCCTGTTCGAAGAGGTCCCTCACCCTTGACGCACCAACCCCAACGAACATCTCAACAAAATCTGAACCACTTATAGAGAAGAATGGTACACTTGCCTCTCCTGCTATTGCTCTTGCAAGGAGCGTCTTCCCAGTTCCAGGAGGTCCCATAAGTAGTACACCTTTCGGGATCTTACCTCCGAGTTTCTGAAACTTCTGGGGATCCTTCAGATACTCTATGATCTCCTCGAGCTCATCCTTCGCCTCATCGATCCCTGCCACATCCAGAAAGGTTACCTTATTGGATTTATCCGAGATCAATCTTGCCTTGCTCTTTCCGAAAGAGAGGGCCTTGTTGCCTCCAGTCTGCATCTGTCTCATAAAAAATAGCCAGATAGCAGCAATAAAGAGTATAGGTCCCCAAGAAAGTAGAAAGGTTATATACCAGGGGTTTTCATCAGGCGGTCTGGCAGTAATCTTTACACCTTTACCCCTCAATTCTTTCACAAGATCAGGATAATTGGCAGCATAGGTCCTGAATTTCTTTCCGTCCTTAAACTGACCGCTTATATGGTTCTCCTTTATGGTCACCTCTTCCACTTCACCTTTCTCGAGTCTTGCAATAAAGTCACTGAAGATAACCTCATCGTGTATCTTCCTCGTGGAAACACTCAAGAAATTGAAGAGAAATACCATAACAAGAAGCAGAATAATCCAGAGGGTTAAATTCTTGTAGTTCAAATCATATACCTCCTAAAATGCGCATAATAAAATAACATATTTAAAATGAGTTTACAACCCCTTTTTATATTTTCTGTAACGAGCAAGTAAACTGTCCGTATCTGTAGCACATAAACTGTCCTGTTAA
>CAKKSD010000038.1 GCA_919902995.1 Thermodesulfovibrionia bacterium | reverse complement strand
GGCTCGTAATCCTCGGTTCAGCTATCCTCTTTTTCGAGATACTTCAGGGTGGAGCACTCGGGATAGTACAGGCGGTTCTTGTTGTCTCTGTTGTATGGTATGCCTGTTTCTGGATTGCGAGGAAGCTCAAGGTAGATGATGACTTTGCAGCGATGCTCTCAACTGCGGTCTCGATCTGCGGTGTCTCTGCTGCAATTGCTGCCTGCGGTGCTGTCCAGGGTGATAAAAAGAAACTCTCCTATGTTACATCACTCGTCCTCGTGATCGCAGTCCCGATGATGATCCTTGAGCCGATGGCTGTTAAGGCATTCGGGATACCAGAACTCGTTGGTGGTGCCTGGATAGGTGGGACCCTCGATACAAGCGGGTCTGTTGTTGCTGCAGGCGCCCTTATCAGCGAGGCAGCAATGAAGGCAGGTGTTATCGTGAAGTTCTCCCAGAATGTCCTGATTGGTGTGGCGGCATTCATTCTTTCAGTCTGGTGGGTGTTCAAGAAGGGAGCTGAGACAGGGGAAAAGCCGAGCGCAAAGGTCATCTGGGAACGTTTTCCAAAATTCGTTCTCGGATTCCTGATAACCTCTTTTGTATTTTCCTTTATACTTCACTCAGACACGATTGCCGGTGTAAAGGGTAACCTTAGTTTTTTAACGAAAATGTGGTTCGCCCTTTGCTTTACCTGTATCGGTCTCGAGACCCGTCTTGGTGACCTCGTAAAGATGGAAGAGGGCAGACCTGCAGCTGCGTTTATATTGGCACAGGGTTTGAATATAATCTGGACACTGATCCTTGCCTATCTGTTATTCGGCGGGATACTCTTCGCTGTACCTGATATAAGGTAGAGAGGAAAGATTTAAAGACGAAGAAGGACCAAATAAACATTGATGCTTACAAGTCGCACAAAGGAAAATAGAAATGTCACCCTGAACCTTGCCTTGAACTTGTTTCATGGGTTGTTTCAGGGTCTCAGGAGATGCCGAAACAAGTTCGGCATGACAATTTCATTGTGAAAGGAGGTGACTGAGGATGAATCATATGTTAAAGAAAGGTTTTGTACTTACAATTGTGATGCTCTTTGTGGTTGCAGGGATAGCCTTTGCTGCTAATTATTCTGATAAAGCGATGAAGGAGGTAGACGGAATCAAGGCTCTCAAGGACCAGAAAAAAGAGATGCCAGCGACATTAGCAGGGGTCAAGAACATCACTACAGATGAGCTTAAGAAGTGGCTCGATGAGGGTAAGGCCGTTGTAATCCTTGATAACCGCACAGCAAAAGAATACGAGGCGGAGCATATTCCGGGTGCTAAGCGGGTTGGTACCGATGAATTGCTGAAGAATGGGCCAAAGGAGGCTGAGGCAGCAGGAGTCAAGAAGGAAGATATCCTTGTTGGCTACTGAAACGGTATCAAGTGCTGGAAGTCTCCAGCAGCGTCGGTACTTCTTCATGATGCAGGCTACAAAAACGTCTACTGGTATCGTGACGGTATCCCTGAATGGGGAAGGAAAGGTTATGATACAGCAAGCGGTAAAGAAGCAGGAGCCTGGAAGAAGAAGTAACCCTTTTGTTACATAAGAAACAATGCCCCACAGCCCGTTCAGCATAATAACTGAGCGGTGCTGTGGGATTCATAATTAAATCAATTTAACCCACGGAGAATTTCCCGTGGGTTAATTATGTAAAGATTAAATTTTATATAGCCTGTTGCTTAATAGAGAATAACCATATTCCTGTCATTCCCACGAAAGTGGGAATCCAGACAACTTTCATTGTCATTCCGCACTTGATGCGGAATCCAGTAGTAAAGGTAATGGATTCCTGTTTCCGCAGGAATGACATCGAAAGACAGTTTCGGGTAAAATAAGTTAGTCTTAATTTCATTACCATAATACACAGGAGGTTTAAATGGCACAGGCAGTCTGGCATTCGATTGAGGCCGAACAGGCATTAAAGGAACTTGATAGTGATATCCATAACGGGTTAACCGAGGATGAGACAAAAAGGCGGATCGAAAAATACGGCTACAATGAACTGAAAAAGGAAGAAGGGGTTTCACCACTTACCTTATTCATTAACCAGTTCAAGAATTACCTTATCATAATCCTTCTTGTTGCTACTGTCCTTTCGGCAGCAGTTGGCGAGGTGGTTGATGCCATACTGATACTTGTAATAGTTATCTTCTGTGCAGTGCTCGGATTTGTACAGGAGTACCGGGCAGAGAAGGCACTTGAGGCACTGAAGAAGATGCTTTCCCCTACCATAACTGTCCTCAGGGGAGGGAAAGAGGAGGAGATTCCATCAAAGGACCTTGTCCCCGGAGATATTCTGCTCCTTGAGGCAGGGGATAAGATACCTGCAGATGGAAGGCTAATTGAGAACCATTCCTTAAGTTGTGATGAGGCGCCGCTTACAGGCGAATCTATTCCTGTGAGAAAGATACTTGATCCTCTGCCAGAGGATGTTGGTGTAGGTGACAGAAAGAACATGGTCTTGACAGGCACCACTGTTACTTATGGAAGAGGAAAGGTTGTTACCACATCAACAGGTATGAATACAGAATTCGGAAAGATTGCGGAGGAGGTACTGACTGCAAAAACTGAAGCGACGCCACTTGAGAAAAGAACCGAAGAGATAGGGAAATGGCTCGGTATAATAGCACTCGGCATATGTTTCCTTGTTGCAGGGATCAGCATAGTAAGGGAGCTGATAGGAGGGGGGAAGGTTGATCTTCCTTTCATAGTAACAATGATAATGTTTGCTGTAGCCCTTGCAGTTGCAGCAGTCCCTGAGGCGCTGGCAGCTATTGTTACAGGAGCCCTTGCAATAGGCATGCACCAGATGGCCAAAAAAGGCGCCCTTGTCAGAAAGATGACTGCGGTGGAGACCCTCGGATGCACAACAGTGATATGCTCGGACAAGACAGGTACACTCACAAAAGGTGAGATGACTGTAAGGAAGATGTTCTCGATAGGTAAAATGATTGAGGTTACCGGTGCAGGATATGCCCCTGTTGGAGAGTTCAGGGGATCAGGTGCTATTGATGTAGCAAAGAGCAGTTCTCTCCAGTTGTTTCTCAAAGGAGGGATTCTGTGTAATGATTCAGACCTCCATGAGAAGGAAGGGAAATGGCTTATTAAAGGTGACCCTACAGAGGGCGCCTTAGTTGTAACAGCCGCAAAAGCAGGACTTCATGTCCGGGAGATGAGACTTGAAAACCCGAGGATAGAGGAGATACCTTTTAGTTCAGAGAGAAAGAGGATGACCACTATCCATAAGATGGAGGATGGCAAGAGGATGGCATTTCTGAAAGGTGCTCCCGAGATAGTCCTTGAGAGGTGTGCCCAAATATTAGAAGACGGCGGGATAAGAAAACTCTCCGGTTCGGATAAGGCTCAGATTCTACAAATGAATGAAGGAATGGCAAAGGATGCATTAAGGGTTTTGGGGATAGCTTATAGAGACATCCCCGATGGAATTGCCTATTCTGAAGAGGCTATTGAGAACGATATGGTATTCCTTGGCCTTACAGGTATGATGGACCCGCCGAGAGAAGAGGCGATTGAAGCAACAAAGGTGTGTAAAGAGGTAGGCATTAAGCCGATTATGATTACAGGAGACCATAAACTGACAGCAGTAGCCATAGCAAAGGAGATAGGTATTTACAGAGAAGGAGATATGGTGCTCGTAGGTGAGGAATTGGAAAAGATGTCTGATGAGGAATTCGCTAAGGTTGTGGATAAGGTTACTGTCTATGCCAGGGTATCACCAATGGATAAATTGAAAATAGTCAAGGCATGGAAGGCAAAAGGAGAGGTAGTGGCAATGACCGGTGATGGTGTGAATGATGCACCTGCACTTAAACATGCTGACATCGGAATTGCCATGGGTATATCAGGCACAGAGGTTACGAAAGAGGCAGCAGATATGGTCTTAAGCGACGATAACTTTGCGACGATAGTAAATGCAATAGAACGTGGAAGGTGGATATATGACAATATAAAGAAATATCTCACCTATCTGCTCAGGTGTAATATTACAGAAGTTATAGTCATAGGGGGGGCTGTCCTTGTCCTGGGCCCTGAGTATCTACCCCTTCTGCCTGCAGCCATATTATTTATAAACCTTGTTACTGATGGGCTCCCTGCACTTGCCCTCGGTATTGCCCCGCCAGACCCTGATATCATGCAGAGGCCACCGAGGGACCCGAAGGAGAGTGTCTTTTCATGGGATGTGAAGGCTTTTATCCTGCTGGCGCTGCTCATCGAGATACCTTTCTTCTTTTTCCTCTTCTTCCACGAACTTTCTGACATAACACATGCAAGAACAGAGATCTTCTTCCTCTTCATAAGCATAGAGCTAATCATTGCTTTCAATTTCCGCTCGATGAGGTACAGTATCTTTAAAGCGCCACCACACAAGTGGCTTACCATTTCGATTCTGTCTCAGATCATATTGACATGGGCTTTAATACAGATCCCGACAATAAGAGAAGCCTTCGGGATAAACATGCCGTCAATTTCTGATATAGCAATGATCCTGGGTTTTGGTACTGTTGTCTTCATCTCCATGGAGGTTGTAAAGGCGATCCTGAGGAAGAAGACGCAGGCGGCGAGGAGGGAGGCTGGTTAGGGTTTAATGTTACTTTATGTCATTCTGAAGGAGTCCCGATAAAAAATCGGGACGACTGAAGAATCTGATTGCATAGCAGTCATCCCGAGGGCGAATGCCCGAAGGATCTCAGAGGGATGAGACCCTTCGCTATTGCTCAGGGTGACACTTCGTGTCAGATTCTTCGCTTCGCTCAGAATGACAGTGAGAGGGCGTTTCGTTCGTTTTCAAAAATCTTTAAGAAGGAGGTTTAATACAGAAATGCTGAAGAAGATGTATGCAGGGGCTGTAATAGCAATCATGGTCAGCGCTACTGCCTTTGTTGTTTTTAAGGTTATCATCGCCCCATAGGATTACCATTACCCCGTTAAGTCCATATTTGCCCTGCCCGAAAGGGCAGGGCATTTAATTTCTATTCTCTCTTTTTACACCCATCTACTCCTTTACGACAAATCCTGTGCTATTCATGTAAATGTGTAGTTGCATAATATCTTGACAAAAGATTATAACCTGTATATAATTCCATAAAACTTAACAATATTGTTAAGAAACATGGAACGAGAATTAGCACAGAATCTATCAAGAAAGCTCAGGATAGATATAACGCATATCGTCAGGGAGTTCTGGGAGGCTATAGTACTGAAGGGGCTTTTCGATGCCCCGGAAGGGAAGCTGCTTATTTTTAAAGGCGGTACTGCACTGAGGCTTGTTTATGGATCACCCAGATTTTCTGAAGACCTCGACTTTTCACTGACAAAGAACGAGTTAAAGGGTAAATTCAAGCCACTTATCAAAAGGATTGTCTCTGCATATCCTGAACTCACCATTACTGATTTGGAAGAGAAATACTACACATACCTTGGCGAGATCAGGATTAATGAAGGATATCTTCCATCACCCTTCAGGATAAAGATAGAGATATCAAAGAGGCTGGAAAGAGGATACAGGTCAGAACTCGCACTTATATCATCCCCTGTCTCAACAATACAGTGTCTTGGAAAAGTATCTACCCTCGAACAACTCTATAAAGATAAAGTTGCGTGCATTTCTACAAGGGAAAAACCAAAGGATATTTTCGACCTCTGGTATATATGTCAAAAACTTAAAAGGCCATATATTCCTGGGAGCATAGCGATTTCCAAAAAAGAGCTTGTAAGAGATCTAAGGAAATATCTGCCAAGGGATTTCTGGCCAGCAATAGAGAATCTAAAAACATGAAGACAATAGAATTTATAAAGGCATTGGAGCGATTAAACAAACCATTCTATACCATCCCTGACATCGAAAAGATAACAGGTCAGTCAAGGAAGAGTCTTTTTGTTGCACTTAAAAGATTGGTAGAAAGAGGCGTTCTCGAGAGGATGGGCTCAGGGATATATCGTCTTTACTCAACCCTGCCGTCCATAGAGAGGGTAGCTGCATCCCTTTATATGCCGAATTATCTATCCTTCGAATCGGCACTTTCACGGTATGGAATTTTAACCCTCATTCCTTATACCCTGACCTTTGCTACAACAAGGAAAACGAAAAGATTTACAGTTGAAGGAAGGGACATTGAGTTCAGACAGATAAAAAGGGACCTTTTCTGGGGATATGAAATGAGGGAGGGGATATATGTTGCAAGGCCTGAAAAGGCATTTCTTGACCTCATTTATTTTGTATCGAGAGGAAAGTCCGCAATAGATTTAGATGAGATTGATATGGGTAAGCTTTCGATAACAAAACTCAGGAGAATATCAAAAAAGTATCCTGTGTATACAAAAAGATATTTGACGAGGATTCTTGTATAAAACTACACCCCCAGCATCTTATGGCATGTCCTGCACTGTACAGGGGGGCCGGGTAAGGATATGTTTTCAATACCTCTGAGTTTCCCTAAATTCCATGGCGAGAAGATCTCCTCAAACCTCTTTTTTCTCTGAAGGAATCTCTCTCTGAACTCGATATAGTCCCTGTTATTCCAGATTGATTCAAAAGGCTCTTTAAAGATATTTCCGAAACTTACCTTCTCTATCTTACAGGCATTTCCGCAGAATATCCTCTCGAATGGTGATGGGACAGGTGGATATAGATAGACACAGGGTGATACCTCGCCGTCAACCGATATATAGAGGTTGCTGAGGGGGTATTCTTCGCATACACCCACATCAACAGGTGACAGGGGATGACCCCTGAATTTTATCTTTAGTTCCTTCGCCTTTGCCTCTGCCTCTTTCAGGATTTCTTCGTAGTCTTTATTATCATCGTATTGTAGCTCCTTGCCTGTCATTCCTGTGAAAACAGGAATCCAGTTTGCCTTTTTTTCTGGATTCCCGCTTTCGCGGGAATGACATTCTGAGCCATGGCCACTATTAACATTGCATCTGAACACCCTCTGTTTTTCCTGCCATTCATTTGTTACATGGATCAGATTTATGAGGACGATTTCTTCGATACCGATATCTTTTGCAAATTCCGGCAGGGAGGGGATTTCTGAGATATTGTCTCTAACCATAAGGAATATAATGTGTAGCCTTGGATTTTCTTTTCCCCGTTCAGCCTTAATCTTATTGAAGGTCTGGATGTTTTCTGTAAGACTCCTGAGATCGGAGTTTAACCTGATAGAGTCATGGGTCAGAGGTGTAGTCCCTGAGAGGGAAAAGCCGATGAAATCTACATCTGCATCAATGAGTTCTGAGACATATTCACTGTTCAGAACCCTTCCGCTTGTTACAAAACCGGCCTTTGGCCCCTCTGCCTTTACAAGCCTTATTATCCGGATAATATCCTTATGGAGTAAGGACTCTCCCCATCCTTCGAGGACTACAGTTTCCACATTCCTTAAATATGGCAGAATTTTCTTGAAGTCCTCTATCCTCATGTCTCCGGAGAGCCACCCCTCAGCCTCTTCCCTTATGCACATCCTGCAGCTCAAGGGGCATCTCGTGGTAAGTTCCACCTGCCATGCAGTAAAGGGTTTTGTTTTTGGCCTCAAAAACCCGAGAATGTTAAGAAGGCTCATAATTTAATGTCAGTACTTCTTTTGCATTGTAAATCCATCTGCAAGGAGCCTCTCTCTTATCCCCTTAATATGCGTTATACCTACAACAGCAAGAGTATTCCCCTTTTCAAGGAAGGGCTTCATCCGTTCATAAAGGATGGGGTCTCTTTTATCTATTATAGACTCGCAGTAGGTCGGGAAGTCGTTCGCTCCGGATAGTAATCCATCAATGTCTCCCCTGAGATAATATTTTACATATCTCTGTGTATGCCAGTCCCATTTGTCTATCTTCTTAAGGAAATTGGCGATCCTGTCAACAGGTATCCCGTTCAATGCCTCTATCTGTTCCTCGATCTTCTCAAGAAAATGAATCTCCTTGCCGAGTTTCTCAGCTACCTTCAGGGCGTCAAGATCCATCTTATATCTCCATCCCTTTTTCTCACGGTAATAAAACCAGATGTTGAAGAAAGCCATCCATGGCCTCTGGTTCTTTACAAGCTCAAAGAGAGAATTTTCATGGGACCGGCCAAAGGTTTGCAGATATGTCCCGACATAGCTCGAGGTCGTAACATTATATTCAAGCATGTTTATCTCTTTGATTGTAGAGTCATCAAGGGCCTTTTCAAGGGCTGGGTTTGTATTTCCCTTTGTGCCTTGCTCAACTACCCTGTTCATATTATTCTCATCGAGGGGGCCTTCCAGTAAAACGGTATCTACATTTTCTATATATCTGGTTAAAGACTTCTTAAAACTATAGGGGAAGAAATGGGCAGCACCTGCTAAATAGGACTTATGGGACGTATAAGACTTTCTATCCTCTTTTCCAGAGGATCCTGCGGACAGGATTTCCCATATCATCCTCAGATCCTTCTCTTTAAGAAAAAAATCACGGATATTCATAGTTTTTCCTCTCTAAACGAGCCTTCGGCCAGCATTCTCATCATGTCAAGTATTCCGGTAATACCTTTTGGAGGCCTGTATTCACAGAATTCATATTTCAGAAAAGGGACGCCTCCCCATTTCTCCTTGAACCTCCTTATCCCTTCATTCACACCAAGCCCGAGGTGTATGTAACCTTTACTGTTTTCCTTAGCGAGGTTTATCATCTCAAAAAAAAGGAGGTCAGAGGCATTGGGGACATAGTTTACCCTCGAATAACAGCCGACCACATATGTTGCAAAATTGAAGGCCCCCATCTCAACAACATAAAAGGCTGTTAGTCCACCCTGTTTGTCAAAGGCGCTCAAAACAATAGCATCCTTTGATATATTAACATATTCCTCCATTCCAAGAAACAGCTCCCTTATCAGGGCTCTCGGTCTTTCATTCTCTATGAATTCCGATATGAGTATTGCATGTTCCTTTAAAATGCCCCGTCCCCTTTCAACCTTTAAATCCTTTGATGCCTTTCTGATTGCACGCAACATATCCTTCTTCACCTCAAATCCGTCAAGCTCGAGCTTGTAGTAATGATCGCTCTCTTTTTCTTTGCAGGATTGTATTAACGGGTGTGGGATTTCAGGTGCTATTAACCATAGATATTTAGGTTTATGCTCTTTTATGGTGGCATCGAGCACTCTTTCAAGGTCTTCTGTCCTGAAGGCATGTTCCAAAGGATAACCGACGAAGATTATCCAGTTCTCCTTCAGGAAATAGAGATAACCACTCCTTAGGTATGGCTCTCCCTTGGATATCGGTACCATCAAGTTTAATATATGCTCAGGGATATAGGCGTTGCTCAGTACATATTTTTCTTCTTCAGGTGTTAACATTCTCTGTGACCTAGTGTTTTCATAGACATTGTGACTTGCTGGATGCTGAAACAAGTTCAGCATGACATATAACTTACAAATAATTTGTCACCCTGAACTCGTTTCAGGGTCTCGAATAGCTACAGTCTTTCAAAAAATGATCTCAATTTATCAGTGTGCCTGCTCTGATAAAGGCAGTATTCATATTTAATAAATGGTTTACCGCCCCATTTCTCTTTGAAAAATCTTATCCCTTCATTGATCCCCAATCCGAGATTGATAAATGGTTTTCCTTCGTCCTTTGCGGCCTTTATCATTTCGTTTAAGAGGAGATCCGATGCCCCGGGTATCCTGTATTTCAGGGACATAAAGTTAAACATATAGAAGACATAGTCTCTGGAGCCAAAATCAACTATATCAAAAGCGACGAGTTTTCTATCCTTACTCCTTGCGCTAAAGATCCAGGCTGTAGGGACGGATGGGATATATTCAGGGATCTTCTCAAAGATATACTGGGTGTCTTCGTCAACCTTACGAGAGTTCAGAAATTCAGAGATTAACCGTATATGTTCTTCTTGGAGTTCCTGGTTCTTTTCGATAACCAGTTCTCTGGATGAACGGGTTACCATATTTCTCAATTTCTGATCGGGATGGAAGGAAGAAAGGTCAAGTCTGTAGTACTGGTCAGAGTCCTTTTTAAGACAGAGATTTCTGGAAATTGAGATTGAAGATGCTATAAGGGCTACATATGCAGGCTTGAATTTCTCTATTGATGAATCGAGTATCTCCTTCATCCTTTTTTCTTCAAAAGGCCCACTTAAAGGGTAACCGACAAAGGTTAGATATCCTTCTCTAAAATAAATAAGATAATCCTTAATGAGGAAAGGCTCTACCCCTGATATGGCAGTGACATAACCTGTGAGATGTTCGGGAAGATAGGCATAACTTTTTATATAGTCTTCTTCGTCAGGAGTAATCATTAGTTATATTTTAACACAGAGAGGAATCCTTGACTACTGAATGAGAGAAATGATAATTTAGCCCTATGAAGGATATGCTCGGAAGGGGTGAGGTTGTTACTCCTAAGAATGCACTGGATATATTATTCAGACATTATAAAACCATTCCTCAAATATCTGAGGAGATTCCTGTTAATGAGTCGCTGCACAGAATAATATCAGAAGATATAATCTCCGAATCAAATCTTCCTGAATTTCCACGCTCAACTGTTGATGGGTATGCAGTAAGGGCCGAAGATACCTTCGGTGCCACGGATACTCTACCTGCTTATCTGAATCTTAAAGGAGAAATATTAATGAGTGAGGAACCAAAGATTGAGCTGAAGAAGAGTGATACCGTAAAGATAGCTACTGGTGGAATGCTTCCTCCTGGTTCTGATGCAGTTGTTATGTTTGAATATTCAAATGTGATAAATGAAAAACTTATAGAAGTAGTAAAGGCTGCAGCTCCGGGAGAAAATGTGATTCAGATCGGTGAGGATGTTGAAAGGGGAGAGAAAATACTTCCAAAAGGCCACAGGATAAGACCGCAGGATATGGGTGCATTAACTGGGCTCGGTGTTACTAAAATAAAGGTATACAGGAGACCTAATGTAGCCATAATTTCTACAGGGGATGAAATAGTTGAGGCGGAGAAAGTCCCCAGACTAGGGCAGGTTAGGGATATAAATACATATAACCTTTCAGGACTGGTGAGACTTAAGGGAGGCATTCCCATAAGAAAGGGGATATTCCCTGACCAATATGAAAAGATCTACTCGATAGTCCGCGAGTCATTGGATGAAACAGATATTGTGATTATAAGCGGTGGTAGTTCTGTTGGAACAAGGGATATGACTGAAAGGGTAATAAACGACCTCGGAAAGCCCGGGGTTCTTGTGCATGGTGTTTCACTCAAGCCCGGGAAACCGATGATAATCGGGATTGTAAATAATAAACCTGTCTTTGGTCTTCCCGGTAACCCTGCTGCGGTGACTGTATGTTTTGATCTCTTTGTAGCACCTGTTATTAAAGCTATAAGTGGCGAGGTAGACCATTTGGTAAATCTCGGCATAACACATCACAGGACTGTTAAGGCGATAATCTCAAAGAATATCTCTTCTGCCCCGGGAAGGGAAGACCATATAAGGGTTGCGATAGAAAAAAATGAAGGGAAACTCGTTGCAAGGCCTATCCTCGGCAAATCAGGCCTCATAAAAACCCTTGTTAAGGCTGATGGCATAGTAGTTATCCCTGCCACAAAACTTGGCCTTGAGGCAGGGGATGAGGTAGATGTAAGGCTTTTTGATTGACAGGGCGTAAAGAATAGTGTATTATTGTAATAAAGTAATACAGTAATACTATTATTAAGGGAGGGGTAAATATTATGGGAGCTACAGTTAAGGTAAGAGAGAAATATCAGGTCACAATACCCGAAAATGTCCGGGGTAAGATTCCTTTAAAAGTAGGAGAGAGGGTTGAAGTTATTGCAAGGGAAGGCGAAATTGTAATTCGGCCGGTAGTAGAAGTTCCCAGAGAACAGGCATGGTTCTGGAGCAAGGAATGGCAGGAGCAGATTGCTCAATCAATGAAAGACCTGAGGAAGGGGAAGGCAAAGGTCTTTAAGTCTGTGAAAGAGGCCAGGAAACACTTTGGCGATTAGCATAGTTATCCCGGAGACTGTTCTTAAAAGACTTAATGCCCTTCCCAAAGAAATCAGAATAAAATTCTGGGAGCAGTTAGAAAAACTTATCAATAATCCGTCCTATCCGGGTTTAAGAAACGAGAAACTTAAAGGCACTGACCAAAGGGCATTCAGCATTACCATGAACTACAGAGCAACTTATATCAGGGTTGAAAAGAGTATCATTATTACTGGCGTTGGGACGCATAAGGAGGTGCTTGGGGAGTAAAATAGGGTAAATAATATAACGCAATTCCGTCATATACCCTCTAACGCCCGAATTCAGCGGGGGCTACCAGCCATCCGCTGGATTTTTTTGTTAGGGCTTACTTTATTTGTTTTATGCCAAGGTCTTTACATATCTTTCTTGCGAGGTTATCATTGATTTCTGTATGCCGTGGCACAGATGATCGTTTGTTTTGACTTGGACTCCACCACCATGAATGACGACTACCTTCTCTGAGAAATTCACATCCTTGTGACCGTAAATACTTCAGCAGGTCAGTACGTTTCATATAGCAATTTTTTCTTCTATATATTCCGTTCCTACCGCAGCAATCGCATCTTTACGGTTAAATTCTAAAGCCTCTTTCAGGGTGACACGAAGGCTTTCCATTAACTCTTCACGACTACGTTCCTGGCAGTTTACCCCTGGAATCTCCTCTATCCATCCAATCCACCAATCACCCTCTTGCTTCACTACAGCGGTATACTCTGCATTCATAACTTGCCCTCCTTTTGATAATGTGATTATACCTTAAAATTCACTGATTCGGATATCTATTTTATGCCCTAACAACTTAAATCAATAGCGGCTGTAAGCCATCAACTCGAGTGATTGGCACACCCTGTCATGATAACTATTATGCGCCGAAGAGCGCAAATGGATGAGTTGATTTAGTTTTAAATAGTTATGATTGAAAGAAATTTATTTTTCTTGACAGGAGTCATAGCCTTTATCGAAGCCCTCGCTAAATTCGATTCGTGACTTTTGTACGTTTTCAAGCTGTTTGACTATTTCTTGAGCCTTGCGGAGCTTCTCATCCGTGGACATCTGCTCATATTCAGATTTTCCCTCTATCAAGTTCCGAAGGACGACCACAGTTTGAGTAAACCCGTGAGCTTTATGGAGTTCTTTAGTCTCCCGCTGAAGAATATTCTTTAGACGATCCGTCATAGGATAAATAAGAACCAGCAGTGCCAAGACAATCATCGCAAATGTACGTGGTTGTAGATCTGCCTCCCAAGAAAACACTAGTGCAAAGCCGGCACTTAGAACAATAACTTGCCCTACCACGGTCGAAAGTTCTAGCCATTCATCCGCTTTTGTTCTTTGCTTTTTCATTTTGTCATTCACGCCGCGCAAAGCCCTCAATTATCCAGGCAGCGATGAGACCTGCCGCGAGTATCACACCGGCTACCAGCAGCAGCAGTATGAGGCTCACAATGATTCCATGTTCATGACTCATATTAAACACGCCGCCAACTACGATAAACCCAGCAATGAATATGGTGAAAACCCGGATGATCGTGGCGATTCGTTGTAACCCTTTGTAAAATGCCATCAGCAGCTCCAATGAAACCTAACAATTAATATACCAACCTGTCATTTATGTGGTTTATGTCGGTAATATATCATACTTTTGAATAGCGGTAAAGAAAGAAAATCCTTTCAAATCAAATATTATAGTTATGAGAAACTTGGTACTTTGTGGTAATATGTAGGGCGACTTTAGTTGCCCATTTACAAAAATATTGAAGGGAGGCTTTAGCCTCCCTTACCCTAAATTTATTTACTGACCATCACATGGCTAAAAGAAAAATATACCTCGAAAATATTCCTTTGTCAGAGGCATTAGATAAATGGTGGAGAAGACTCAAAGAGGCAGGACTTGATAAGCCCCTCACAGGTGAAAAAATTGTTGTTGATGACTCACTCGGAAGAGTTACAGCTGAGGCGGTATCAGCAAAGATATCTTCTCCCTTCTATCATGCCTCTGCCATGGATGGATATGCGGTAAAATTTGCTGATACCTTTGGCGCGAGCGAAACAAAACCTAAGCGACTTAAGATCGGGGAAAAGGCAATATATATGGATACTGGAGACCCGATGCCAGAGGGCTTTGATGCGGTGATAATGATAGAAGATGTCAATATAATCAAGGGGCAAGGAGCAAGGGGCAAGGGGCAAGATGAATTCATCGAAATCATCGAGCCTGCTACTCCCTGGCAGCATGTTAGGACAATAGGAGAAGATATCGTTGCAACAGAGCTTATTCTACCAGAGAACCATATCATAAGGCCTGTGGATATAGGTGCATTGCTTGGAGGTGGAATAACTGAGATTATGGTAAGGAGAAGACCAAAGGTTGTAATCATCCCTACAGGTACGGAGATTGTAGAGCCTGGGACTGAATTAAAAAAAGGTAATATCATCGAATATAATTCGAGGATACTTAGTGGGCTGGTGAGCGAATGGGGAGGAGAACCCTTAAGAATGCTCCCAGTGCCTGATGATTACGAGAAGATTAAAAATGCAACCCTACAGGCTATTGAGACAGGAGATATTGTGGTTATAAATGCAGGGGCCTCTGCAGGCTCAGAAGATTTTACAGCCTCTGTTATTGCTGATATAGGGGAAGTTTTTGTTCATGGTATTAATATAAAACCAGGGAAACCTGTTATACTCGGTATATTTGATAAAAAACCTATTATTGGAATCCCCGGCTATCCTGTTTCGGCTTATCTTACCTTTAACATTTTCATAAAACCTCTGATATATAAATGGCTGGGTAGGGGGATTGCTCCACCAGAAAGGCTTAAGGCAAAACTTTCCCGTCAGGTGGCATCACCCCTTGGTCAGGAAGAGTTTCTCAGGGTGAAACTTGGTGAAGTAGGGGAAAGACTGATAGCAACACCCATATCAAGGGGAGCCGGGATTTTAATGTCGTTGGTAAGGGCTGATGGTATTGTGAGGATTTCTGCACAGAGTGAAGGTCTGGCTGCAGGATCAGAGGTTGAGGTAGAACTTCTTAGGCAGAAGGCAGATATTTTAAATACGATTGTATGTATCGGAAGTCATGATAATACTTTAGACCTTCTCGCAAATTATCTTAAGAAAAGGTATCCAATGATAAGCCTTTCTTCTGCGCATGTTGGTAGTATGGGTGGGCTGATGGCCTTAAAGAGGGGAGAGGCACATCTTACAGGGACACATCTCCTTGATGAAGAGACAGGAGAATATAATATTCCCTTTCTAAGGCGACTTCTAACCGAAAAGAAAATAGTCCTCGTTAATCTTATCTACAGGGAACAGGGACTTTTAGTACCAAGGGGTAATCCGAAAGGAATAAAGGGATTTGAGGATCTGAAGAGGGATGATGTTATATTTATAAACCGTCAAGCAGGATCAGGAACAAGACTTCTTACGGATAAGTCTCTTAAGGAGCTTGGAATAGAGCTGCGAGAGGTAAAAGGTTATGATCATGAAGAATATACACATATGGGAGTTGCCTCTGCCGTCCTTTCAGGGATTGCAGATACAGGTCTCGCTATACTCTCTTCGGCAGTAGCCCTTGATCTCGATTTTATCCCTGTGGCTAAGGAAAGATACGACCTGGCTATTCCCGAAGAATTTTATAATTCGGAGATGATTAGGCAACTCCTTGACATTATAAGGGATGATGAGGAGTTCAGGTCACATGTTTTGGCGTTGGGAGGGTACGACATCTCTGACATGGGAAAGGTTATCTATAAGGGGTGAAAAGGTCT
>CAKKSD010000037.1 GCA_919902995.1 Thermodesulfovibrionia bacterium | reverse complement strand
TCGACTGCAAGAACCTCTTCGAGTATAAAGTCCTTATTTTTAGCAATCAGTTTCTTAAGATATTTTTTGAGCATCTGTTATCGAGAAAGCAAAATCAATGAAGTGTTTAGCATCAGCTCATTCCTCCTTCCCGATGAGTCTGAGTTCCCTGGTGGTCCCAACGGGATTCGAACCCGTGTCTTAGCCTTGAGAGGGCTACGTCCTGGGCCTCTAGACGATGGGACCTGTATGGATTGAAATCCCCCTTTGCTAAAGGGGGACTATGGAAATTAATATTATAGATTCAGATACGATGCCTTGTAAAGAAAAAAGCCCTGTAATAGCGGATACTCGAGAGAAAGAGTGAGAAGCCTACCCCGATATACATAACAGAGAGGTAATATTTATTGATCGGTAGATAACGGAGGAAAATGCCAAGACCTATCATGAATGCTATCAATATATAACTCTTCCATGCCTGGAAGGCGAAGATACATACCTTTTCTCCCATCTGCGAAATGCGCTCGATATTCCTGTCAGCGATTTTTGAAAAACCGATATGATAGGCAAAGAGAGAGACAAGGATGCCGGCAAAGGCAAAGATAAATCCTTTCGCGTTTAGGTCTAACCAGCCGATAGCAGTATTACAGAGCATAAGCCCGACTATGCTCCAGCTGATCCCGGAGATAATGAAGAGTACCCTTCTATCTGCAGCAGGTCTTATATCTCTAAAACTTATCTTCAATCCCCCTTACCTCACGAATAAATACCATCACTTTTCTGGCTAAGTTTATATAGCAGGAGTTTTCAAGTCAAGTAATATGAAGATTCCCTTTGTATATATTTAATTCAGAAAGTTATGCATCCGGCAGGAATTTACTGAAGCATTTCCAATTCTGTGGTTGTCATTCCCGTGAAAACGGGAATCCAGTTCCTTTAATGTTGTTCCCTGTTTTCATAGAGACTGCTTCTGGATTCCTGCTGGAGTTTATTCCGTACCTTGATACGGAGCAGGAATGACGACGAGAAGAGAGTAATACCTATAGAATTTACAAAATACTTTACAATAAAATATTTGGTCGTTATAATATTCCAGTATTACCATGCCTTTGAAAGGAGGTGATATAGAGTGTTGAAAAGGTATGTCGCATGGCAACTTGTGATAGTGATGTCTCTGTTTGCAATTGTACCTCGAGTAGAGGCAGCATTCTCCCCCTCACAGGCGATAGCCCTGCAGCAGGTTGACAGGGAATCAGACCTCAGACAGATCCAGACAACCCTTGAAACAAAAATCATAGAACAGAGACTGCAGGATCTGGGTTTCACCGAGGAGGAGATTAAGACAAGGCTAAACCAGCTGAGTGATCAGCAGATACATAGCCTCGCGCAGAAAATTGATGACCTGAGAGTCGGTAAGGACAATGTATTGGGTGTTATAATGGCGTTACTCGTTATCGCAATCCTCGTTGTCGTATTGCTACAACTTACAGGTCATAAGATAATAGTAACAGATTAGATTTAGAGATAATAAAGAGGTCTTTTTCATAGAGATATTTATGAAGAGATGATTTACTTCTTGCTGTCTCTTCTTTCGTTGTTGACCCTTTCTGCCTGTTCAACAACGCAAGTGCCGGAGAATGCAAAATTAATCGCTGGTATGTCCTATTTTGAACAGGAGGATTTCCAGTGCGGACCTTCGTCACTTGCTACGGTCATAGATTACTGGTATAAGAAAGAACGGACAAATAAATCCATAACACCTGAAGATATTGCCTCATCCATCTATAGCGCTACAGCAAGGGGTTTGCTGGGGATAGACCTTGAGCTCTACGCAAAGAGATTAGGGTTAAAGACATCACAGTATTCAGGAAGTATCAATGAGATCAAAAAAGATGTGGATGATGGCATACCAATTATTGTGCTTGTAGATTATGGCATCTCCATCTACCAGGTCAATCATTTCATGGTCATCACAGGATACGCAGAAAAGGGTGTAATAGTTAATTCTGGCAGGGAGAGAAACAAATTTATCTCCGATGAAGAATTTATGAGGATATGGGGAAAAACAGGATTCTGGGCTTTAAAGATAAAACCATCGGAGTAATATTGCTGACAATGGTCTTAACATCCTGCAGTCTTCCGAGGATAGTAATACTGAAAGATCCATTAACACCTGAAGAACATATAAACCTTGGTGTAAGTTATGAGAAAAATGGAGAGGTTAATGAGGCACTAAGGGAATATGAGACAGCCTCAAAAGAACTTCCGATAGCATATCTCTACATGGGGAATGTCTATTTCCAGAAAGGGGATTATGAAAATGCTGAGGTTTATTATAAAAAGGCTGTAAGAAAGACCTCAGACCCGCAGGCATACAATAATCTTGCCTGGCTCTATTACACAACTGATAAAGAACTTGAAAGGGCAGAGGAGCTCGCAAGAAAAGCCGTTGAGTTATCACCGGACTCAAGAGATTTTCTGGATACCCTGAATAAGATAATAGAGAAGAGAAGAAAATACTGAGGTCAATACTTTATAGGGATCGCAAAGTTGAACCTGCTCCCTTTCCCTGTCTCGCTCTCAACCCATATCACTCCACTTTGAAGTTCAATACATCTTTTAGATAGGTAGAGGCCAAGCCCAATACCAGGATATCTCTTGGTCAGAGTTGGCTCAAGCTGATGGAAAGGCTGGAAGAGCCTCTTCTGGTCCTCGGGCGAAATACCTATGCCTGTATCCTCAGCTGCAATTTCGATTGCGGATTGTGGGATGGTGAATGAAAATTTTCCATTCTCAGTCAGAAAGATCTTCCCTGCCTCTTTTAATTCCGAAATCCGAAGTCCGAAATCTGAAATTTGGCGTGCCTTTAATAGCACGCTTCCTCCATCTGGCGTGAATTTAATAGCATTATCAAGGAAGTTAAATACTACATACTTTATCTTTCTTTCATCGGCTATTATATCCTTTAGTCCTTCCTCGATTTCGACCTTAAGTTCAATGTTACGCTTGATTGACTTATCCCTGAACTTTTCCATGATGCTTTCACAGGATTTCCTTAAGGAGAATTTGTTCGATTCAATCTCGGTCAAGCCTGCATCAATCCTTGAGATTTCGAGGATGTCGTTTATAAGCGAAAAGAGGTGTTTCCCGCTCTCGTAGATATTCTTCAGGTTTCCCCTCTGCTGGTCTGTCATATCGCCAAGTATTCCGTCTATCATTATCTCTGAGAAACCTATTATCGAGTTGAGGGGAGTCTTAAGTTCATGGGACATATTCATAAGGAAATCTGATTTTACCCTGTTTGCGATCTCTGCAAAAACCTTTGCTTCCTCAAGATCTTTTGTCCTTTCCTTTACCCTTTTCTCGAGTTCTTCGCTGTATCTCTTCAATTCCTCCTCTGCATGTTTTCGTTCTATGAAATCGCCGATCTGACTTCCGAGGGCATCGAGCATCTGGAGAAAATCGTTGTCACGTAGTTCTATTTTCCTGCTGAAGAATGTAAAGATACCTAAAACCCTTCCTGAGCTTTTGATGGGGAAGGCAAAGGCACAATGAATCCCTGTTTTAGAGGCAATAGATTCTCTTAAAAAGTCTTTATTGCCGGCAACATCCATAATCCATTCAGGATGCCCGTTTTCCCAGACACGTCCGGGTAGCCCTTCGCCCTTTTTAAATGTTGTCTCTTTACTGATTGCCTCAAACTCTGTTATATCGAGGGAGGGCTGATGCCATAGACTGTTCAGTCGAAGTGTATCTGTCTTTTCGTCAATAAACCATATCTCGCCAATCTCCCATCCATTTCTTTCGCAGACAACCTGAAGGATTTTCTCCATTGTCTCATTAATGCCTTTGGATTCTGATAATATGCTGGTGATATCGTATTGTAGAGAAAGGCGGCTTTCGATACGTTTGAGGTCAGTGATGTCAATAATAGTTGTAAGGCGCCTTCCAGATCCTGATTTCTCCGAAGACAATGTCACATGTAGCCAGATATTCATTGGTTCTCCCTGCAGATTCATGTTGATATCTTCTGCCTCAAAATATCTCCTGCCTTCAGCTATAGCTATCAGCTCCTGTTTAAATACCTCAAACGATGCAGGCGTAAAAATTTTATCAAGAGAAGTGATAAGTTCGGACTTGCTTTTTGCGCCATAGAGTCTCAGGGCTGTATCATTTGCATCTATTATCTTTACCATTTGCACAGCCCTGCGTACAAAATCAGGATTTTCATCGAGATATCTTTTAAAGTCTCTTATTCCCTGCCCGTTTAAATCATCAATTGCTTTCTTGACCTCAGAGATGTCTTCTTCAAGTATGGAGACTGCAACATTGCTGAATATATCCTTATATTTCGCCTTACTCTTTTTCAGTTTCCTGTTTGCTTCTTCGAGCTCTGCTGTCCGTTCTATGACCCGCCGTTCAAGTTCTTCGTTGAGTTTCTGTATCTCCTCCTCAGCCCGCTTACGTTCGGTAATATCACGACAGATACAGTAAGAAACCTTTTCTCCTTTAAGGTCAAAGACATTTAATACAACTTCAACATCCATTAAAGAACCGTCTTTCCTGCGGTGCTTTGTCTCAAACCTTAGCCTCTTCCCTTCAAGCATATTAGCATAATATTTTTCGAACTCCTCTTTTGATTCCACGACATATATGTCTGTAATATTTAACTTAAGAAATTCGTTTTTAGAATAACCGAGATTCCTTGCTGATGATTCATTGGCAAAAAGAATTTTTCCATTACTGTTTACTACCATAACCCCATCAGTTGAATTTTCAACTATTATCCTAAACATCTTTTCACTTTCTTTCAGTTTTTTATCATTAAACTTGCGCTTGATCTCTGGTGCCTCAAGTTTAGAAAGCCTTTTACGGAGCTTTGCCAATTCGTTAATAAGTTGCTTCTTTGTCTTGAGTTCGTCTTTCATGGCTTAAAATCTACACCCTTTTTTGAAAACTGTCAATCTTTAACTTGTAATTTTCTATAGTCTTGCTACAGGGTTACCTTACCCCTGTCATTCCGCACTTGATGCGGAATCCAGTATCTTTAATATAGTTCCCTGTTTTCACAGGGACGACATCTGGATTCCTGCTTACTCAGGAATGACGAATTGAAGGGTATTTAATAATTTTGATACCCTGCGGTCTCTGCCACAGGGTGGTTCATTCGGTTTTGGGTAGTGAAAGGAAATCACGCAGTAAATTCAATTTACGGAATAAGCACAATTTTCCCATAGGCGTTCGATTCAATAACCTCATGGTGGGCGCGTGGGGCTTCTGATATAGGATATTCCCGTCCTATAACAGGGCTTAAAGTCCCCTTTTCGAGACCTGCTATGAGTTCTGAATGGATGCTGAAGATTTCCTTTTCTGATGCGGACATAAGGATCATTCCAAGGATTGAGGCATTTCTTACCATTGCATTTCGTGGATCGATCTCTACAGTGCCACGGCTTCCAATGACTACGACCCTTCCGTTCTGTGCAAGAATTCCGAGGTCTCTACCAAGATTCAGATTCGCGAGCATTTCGAGGATAACATCTACACCCTTTCCGTTGGTGATGCTTAAAATTTTATCCATGTAGTCCTTTTCCTTATGGTCAAAGACATAATGGGCTCCCTGCTCAATCACAAGATTTCTTCCTTTATCTGTACCGCTTGTTCCGATGACCTTCATCCCGGAGGCACGGGCAAGCTGAACCGCTGCAGTTCCAACTCCACCACTTGCACCATGAACAAGAACGGTCTCTCCTGGTACAACCTGTGCCCGGTTGAAAAGTGCATAATAGGCGGTAGTATAAGGCGTACCGATCGCAGCACCCTGCTTGAAGGTAATCTTATCAGGCAGAAGATATACCTGTGACGCCCGGCATAGTGATTTTTCAGCATAGGCTCCGCTTATTGTACCGGCAATATATACCCTGTCCCCGACCTTGAAACGAGTAACCCCTTCACCGATAGATTCAACAATACCACCCCCGTCCATTCCCGGGGTGTAAGGTAATTTAGGTTTAAATGGATATAGCCCTGAACGGATGTATGTGTCAACAGGGTTGACTCCGGCTGCGTGGATTTTTATAACAACTTCTCCCTGACCGGGTTTTGGGTCTTCTATCTCTTCTAATTTCATTACCTCTGGATTTCCGAATTCATGGACACGGATAGCTTTCATGGTAATTCTCCTATAGTGAATTATATCATCAATGGGCGAGCAAGTTCGCCCCTGCAAGGATTCCCCATATCATTTTATCATAATCTATCTGGAGATGCTTTAAATAAATCCTATTGTAGAAGAAGAACTGTTGACATCATCAGGTATAGAGAATATAATTCGATAAAATCATTGAATTTAAAGATTATGCCAAAAGCGATCGAACTCAAGGAAGGAGATTTTGTAGAAGAGGTCTTTCAGGTAAAAAGGAAAGGTTTCCATACTTCGCAGAACGGTAACCCCTATCTGAGCCTCAGACTCTCAGACAGGACAGGCGAGATAGAAGGAAGACTATGGGAGGGTATTGAGGAATGGACAAAGAACCTGACAGAAGGGGATTTTCTTAAAATAAAAGGAAAGGTTGTTACTTACAAGGGACAGATCCAGTTAAATATAAAAGAGATGAACATAGTCCATGAAGTTGATATTAAAGAGTTCCTCCCGAGTTCGTCGAGGGATCCAGGAGAGATGGCTGAGGAACTGAGGGGGTATGGAGGAACAATAAAGGACCCTTATTTCCGTAAACTTCTTGATTCCTTTTTTAACGACGAAAAGTTTATGGCACTTTTCAAGAAGGCACCTGCTGCAAAGGAGATCCATCATGTTTACCTTGGGGGACTGCTCGAACACACCCTCCAGGTGACAAAGCTCTGCCTTGAGTCCCTTAACCACTTTGAGAATATTAGTGGTGACCTCCTTATAACGGGGGCGATCCTCCATGATATTGGAAAGGTCTATGAATTTAACTATGAGAGGTTTATCGAATATTCAACACAGGGGAGGCTACTCGGACATATCGCTATAGGGGTTGGTCTCATCGAGGAGAAGATTAGAGGGATTGAAGGATTTCCTGAAGAATCAGAGATGCTCCTTAAACATATGATTATAAGTCACCATGGAGAGAATGAGTTCGGTTCTCCTGTTGTGCCAAAGACTGTGGAGGCTTTTATACTCTATTCACTTGACAATCTTAATGCAAAGGTAAAGGGCTTCCAGTCCTTTATGGAAAGAGAAGGTATAGACGAAGGGAAATGGACAGGCTATCACAGGATTCTCGAGAGACACCTCTACAGAGGACAGGAGAGACAGGGCTAACCCTTCCGAATGCCCTGACTGTTCTCAGGATAATACTTGTCCCTTTTATTGTAGGGACGCTCAGTTACGGTTATTATGGTTATTCCCTCGCTATCTTTGCTATTGCTGGGGTTACAGACCTCCTCGATGGACTGCTTGCGAGGTTAAAGAGACAGAAGACCAACCTCGGTGCCTTACTCGATCCTGTGGCTGACAAGGCACTACTCGTTTCTTCCTTTGTCACCCTCACAATCCTCGGATGGATACCGACATGGCTGACTATTATTGTTATAAGCAGGGATATAATCCTTATAACAGGAAACCTCGGCATATATATCCTGACAGGAGATCTCAAGATATCTCCGAGTATCCTTGGGAAATTAACCACAGCTTCGCAGGTCTTGCTTGTTGCCCTCGTCCTCGTTATGGTAAACTTCGGTGACAACCCTCTACCTCCTTCTGTTTTTTTGTTGGTGACCGGGATTTTAACTGTATCCTCTGCGCTTCATTATATCTATGTAGGTTTCAAAATGGTGTCGTGATCCTGTCTTATGGTTATTAGTTAATGAAACAGAGCTGGCAAAATAGAGTTATCTTCACAGGCAGCATCCTTTTCTTACTCGTTATAGGTTATCTCCTGAGGGATGTACTTACACCTTTCCTTTTCGCATTCATTATTGCCTATGTATTAAATCCTGTGGTAGAACGTTTAGAGAGATGGAAGATCTCGAGGGGTTTGGCTATTGCTATTATCCTTATCTTTCTGGGTGGACTCTTCATTTCAGGGATTATCTTCATAGTCCCTGTAATCCAGTCTGAGATGAGCCTCCTTATAAAGAAGATGCCGGATTATCTAAAACGGATCCAGACCGATGTTATTCCGTATATAGAAGATACATTTAAGATCAGTGTGCCCGCAACTGCCGACGAGATTTTTAGCCAGACTATAACAAAGATTAAGAGCCTGTCACCAGAGACCATTTCACCTGTTGTCTCTTTTATCGGAAAGGCCTTCTCGAGTATCTGGGGGATATTCGGTGTCTTATTAAATCTGATAATCATACCGGTTGTTACCATCTATCTCCTTAAGGATTTCAGGTTGATAAAAGAAAAGATTACGAAATATATCCCGAGGAGTAAAAGAGAACTCTGGCTTAAAAGGGTCGAGGATGTGAATGATATCCTTGGGAAATTTCTCAGGGGGCAGATGTTTATAGCCTTTATAGAGATTGTTATTTTCAGCATAGGCCTGTCCCTCATAGGGATAGATATGGCGATACTCGTAGGCATTATAGCAGGGTTAGGGAGTATAGTCCCTTATTTAGGTTTTTTCTTCGGACTTTCTGTATCTATTATTTTATCTTTACTCGAGTTTCATGACAGCACACATATCTTATTGGTTTTGACCCTCTTCGGAGGAGTACAGACCCTCGAGACAACAGTGCTTTCACCGAAGATTATGGGGAAAAAGGTTGGTCTCCATCCTGTAATCATAATCCTCTCTATAATGATAGGAGGTAATATCTTCGGATTTTTTGGTGTCCTTCTTGCGGTACCTTTTACAGCGGTAATGAAGGTGTTCTTAACCGCTTCCTTAGAGAGTTATAAAGAATCAGAACTTTATCTGGGAGAATGAACGTTCTTATGAATGTAAGGGGTGTCAGGATAGAAGAAATAAATCCAGGTAGTATAGGGGATAAGGTTGGGATAAGAGCCGGGGATTACCTTTTGAGGATCAATGGTAAGACCGTAAGGGATGTTATTGACTACCATTTCTATATGCAGGAAAACAGGCTGAAGGTTGATCTCAGAAAGGAGAGCGGGGAGTTATGGGAGATAGATATATCAAAAGATGAAGGGGAGGGCCTTGGTATAGAACTATCTCCTTTTAAGATAAAACAGTGCAGGAACAGGTGTATCTTCTGTTTTGTAAATCATCTGCCGAAAGGTATGAGAAAAAGCCTGTACATAAAAGATGAGGATTATAGAATGTCCTTCCTTTATGGTAATTATATAACCCTTACAAATATCTCCGATGAAGACAAGAAAAGGATCTATGAGGAAAGGCTTTCTCCTCTCTATATCTCTGTCCATACCACAGACAGTAAGCTCCGTAACCATATTCTGGGAAGTCCCATGGCACCCGATATACTGAAAGAAATAAAGGGACTTGTGGCACATAAAATCAAGATTCATGCACAGATAGTCCTCTGTCCGGGTATTAATGATGGACCCCATCTCATGAAGACAGTGGAAGACCTCGGGAGGTTCTATCCCTATGTATCATCCATATCAGTAGTCCCTGTAGGGTTTACCAAATATAAGAAGAAACAGGATCTCAGGTCTTTCTCTCAGGAGGAGGCAGGCAGTATTGTTATGTTCCTCGAACCGATACGAAAGAGGTTCAGGAGAAAATTCGGTGACCCCCTTGTCTATCCCTCTGATGAGTTTTATTTAAAGGCAGGTTTAGACTTTCCTCCTCTGAAGGAATATGGTGACCTTCCTCAGATAGAAAATGGTGTCGGTTTAGTTCCACTTTTTCTTAACAGATTTGAGAAAGGAATTTCTGGTTTAGAAGGGTACTCCGGGAATAAAGGGAACGGGAAGACATTTACGACTTTTACAGGGAAATCCTTTGGTTTTTTGCTTAAAGACTTAGTGGATAGATTAAATAAGATTATCAGTTCTAAGCTTGAGGTGGTCGTTATTGAAAATAGGTTCTTCGGGGAATCTGTTACTGTTACCGGCTTACTTACAGGACAGGATATTATAGATGCGGTTAAAGGGAAGGCATCGGGAGATACCCTTTTAATTCCCTCTGTTACTCTAAGGGATGGGGGAGATACATTCCTTGACAATATTACCCCTAAAGATATAGAAAATGCTATTGGGATTAAGACCCAGGTGATAGATGCGGCAGCAGAGGGGATAATAGGGGCGTTATGTAATTGATCATTAAAACGAGATTCCTCGCTTTGCTCGGAATGACAAAACCTTTATCTGTCTTTGCGAGGCGGAGCCGAAGCAATCTCTATTTTACTTTTTTGAGGTATCAACTATGATTACAGGTATGACAAAGATCGTTGGCATATTCGGTTATCCCATAGAGCATACACTATCACCCTTTATGCATAATGCTGCCTTCGAGGCACTTGGTCTTGATTACTGCTACATTCCATTCAGCGTGCATCCTGATAATCTTAGATCTGCTGCTGCTGCCATTAGGATTCTGAATATAGTCGGTGTGAATATCACAATACCACATAAAGAGGCGATAATCCCTTATCTCGATGGACTTGACAGGGAGGCAGAGCTTATAGGAGCTGTAAACACAGTGCTTAATAAAGATGGAAAACTGATCGGCTATAACACAGATGGAAGGGGATTTATAAAATCTCTTAAAGAAGAAGGGGGAGTAAACCCGAAGGGGGAAAGTGTAATGATTATCGGTGCTGGAGGTGCGGCAAGGGCTATAGCATTCTCTCTCGCGATTGAAGGGGTGGATAAGATATTCATAAACGATATTATCAGTGAAAAGGCGAAAGAACTTTCATGTGCTGTAAGTACTAAGACCTCAACAGAGGCTATACATATAAAGGATTTAAAAGAGGGGATAGGTGAGACCGATGTTCTGATCAATGCCACTCCACTTGGAATGAAGAAAAAAGACCCTCTTCCAATAGCGACTGATTTACTCTCACAAGGGCTATTTGTCTATGATATTGTCTATAACCCTCCTGAAACATCTCTTTTAAGGGAGGCAAAGAAGAGGTGTTCCAAGACCCTTGGAGGTCTCGGTATGCTCCTCTACCAGGGTGCCCTGTCATTCAAAATCTGGACAGGCATTGAGCCGCCTGTAGATGTGATGAGGAAGGCGATTGAGAGTAAAATAGTGTAGAATTCTTGAGGATACTACTACCAAAAAAGAAGGGTAACAAAAGTAGGTAGAAATCTAAAAGTACAAATCCATCAAGTCCAACTTGTTTATTCTATTCCATTGTAGCCGAAGTAATCTACACCTTAAATAAATATTGATTTATAAATTGCTAATTTGTCAGAAATATGATTTATTGAAATCAGAAAAGGAAGAACGAAGCCTTTTCTTTTCGGATATGATCTTCTTTTCTGCAAGAATCTTTTCCTTTACCCTTCTCGAACGTTTTCTCTTCTGGCGGCGGATTTTCTCTATTCTCTGCCTCTCTTCGCTTTCCTTACCTTTTATCAACTGTTCAATCTTTTTTAAAAGTATTACTCTTGCATGATAACGGTTCAGTGCCTGAGATCGCTCCTTCTGGCATTTGACCTCAATCCCTGTTGGAATGTGTTTTAGATAAACGCATGTTGAGGTCTTATTCACATTCTGTCCACCTTTTCCCCCTGAACGAATAAACGACTCCTTTATATCTTTTTCGTAGATGTTCAAGGCATACATCTTTGTTTTGAGGGTATTTTCTTTCGCAGGATTGACAGAAAATATTCCCATAGTATATCAGAGTATACCCTTCAGTCTTAAAAATAGTTTATCTATTTCTCCTGTCTCTTCTGCTATCTTCTTAAGGATGTCTGCCCGGTCTTCCTTGAGGATCGCAGACATTCTCCTTGCCCATTCTTCGTATGTCTCCTTATGGGATATATTGTGTTCTATCCAGTGGTCAAGGAGTTTTTTAAGTTTTCCAATATCTGTAATTTCACCATCGGCCTTCTTAACAGGGATAGATTCCTGAGTATGGACGGATTCCGGAAGATGTTCATGTTCGTGTTCTGCATAATGGCTGTGGTCATGTATAAACCATGAATGCCTGTGGGGATGTTTATGTATAAGATTTGCTTTAAGGAGGATATCTCTATCCTTCAGAATCTCATTGGGAAGACCTTCTTTCAGCAGACAATGGTCTTCTCCAAGAACAAGTGTCCTGTCAGATATATCTTCTATGATAGCAAGGTCATGGGTGGCAGTAATAATAGTCTTCCCAGATTCCCTGAGCCTTTGTATCATATCAATCAGATCTACCTGACTCCTCGGGTCAAGACCGCTCGTCGGTTCATCTAATAAAAGAACATCAGGGTTTATGCTGAGACATGTCCCGAGCGCCACCTTCTTCATTTCTCCACCACTCAGATCCCAGGGACTTCTGTCTTTCAGATGTTCAATTTCAAGAAATTTAAGAAGGTCATGAATCCTGCCATCCACTTCGTCGTCCTTAAGACCGAGATTGAGGAGACCGAATGAAAGCTCATCCCATACACTTAGTAAAAATAACTGGACCTGAGGGTTCTCGAATAGAAGGGCTATCTTCTGTCTTAACTCTGGGGGGAAACTATCCCTTATCGGTTTTCCGAAAACCCTGAGATTGCCTGATTCTGGTTCGATGAGTCCGTCAAGAATATAAAGGAGTGTTGATTTGCCAGAGCCATTCGTCCCTATTATTGTGACACTTTCACCATTTCTTACATTAAAGGAGAGGTTACCGATCGCATTATTACCCCCCTTATATGTATAGGAGATATTTTCTAATCCAAAGATTTCCAAATCATCAATCCTGTAAATATTACACTGAGAAACAACCACATAATATCAATACTTGAAAGTTCAGAAACTTTGAACTTTGAACTTTGGACTTTAGACTTGTAGTTATATCCCCTCGATTCGATCGCCCTTTCAAGATCATTACTGAGCCTCAGGCTCAGCGAAAACAGAAGACCTATCCTTGATGTAACCAATCTCTGCTGAACCGGAGCACTGACTGCAGAGATGTTCCTCGATTTAATACCCATTATAAATTGTTCAAGCTTCCTGATAAGGAAGAAGATGTATCTGTAACTTATAGATATTATCGATTTCAGTGTGTCTGGTATAAAATATGTAATAGCTTTTATCAGCATGGTAGGAGGGGTCGTAAGTGTTATTAGAAATAGAATGGATAACGATGTTACAGCCCTCAATGTCAGTATTAATGCGCTGGAGACACCCTGTCTTGTCAGAGAAATTACTGACGGGATTTCTATCGGTCCTACCTGATGAGATGTATCGAATCTGTATAATATCAATAGAGGGTCTCCATTCACAATAAAATTGAATGTCGCCGGGAAGGCGATGACGGTTGTAAACAAGAATACAGGAAGGAGTCTTTTAAGGAACAGAGATAAGGGTATTCTGGATAAGGACATAAGAGATAATGATATTATGAGGAATATAACCATTCCATTAATAGATCTCTGGAGACTTAGTATAATTATAAATATTATGAGGCTGAGTATCTTCAGTCTTGGTTCAATACCCTGAAGCAGTCCCCTTTTAAAAGAAACAGTTTCATTAAACATAATATCCTCTGTGAAAGAGAGGACATGCCTGAGGGTCTTATCAAGGAATCTCTCTCTTTGTTTTTTACTTGATGCCTGATGCCTGTAGCCTGAAGTCTGATATTTAAGCCATTCAGGTATTTCCATTCTTCCTCACAAGAAATTTCCCGATCAGGAATGATATTCCTATGACTAACGCTATCCCTATAATTCCGGAAAGGATATAACCTATATATCCCTTTACTCCACTTTCCCATCCAGAGAATGTATAATCAGTGATTGGAGATGACCATAACTTTGAGAGTCTTTTAAGTCCCTCAGGCACATAGCCGAGTATTTTTTCTATCTCATCTGCACTCCATTCCCCCCAGGCACCTCCTGACTTGAATTTCTCAGGGAGGATTAATCCTATTGGAGTAAGTACTATCAATATAATAATACCGATCAACAATTTCTTAAATTTTACATTTCGCATTTTAAATTGATAATTTCTATCCCCTTATTAATTCAGGATGAGATTTCCTCAGATAGATTAATACAAGGATAGTAACGATTGCCTCTATAATACCGAATATCAACAGATTTCCTATCATTATTGAAGGTATGGTAATGCTTAATGGAAAAGGACTGTACAGGGGCCTCCCATCCAGACCTGTATGGAGTATCGGCTGGATGCCAAGCTCTATTGCGGCAAATAATGCGGCGAAATTTATACTTACATATGCACCTATCCCGGCACCTATCAATTGACGAGTTCGGAGTTCTGAGTTCGGAGTTCTGAGTTCAGTTTTGACCCCTTGCCCTTTGCCCCTTGCCCCTGAAATGAGCCTGTATATCCCATAACCCCCAATTGCCCCTGCAAAGGCTATATTAAAACAGTTTGCACCTATAGCAGTAATGCCTCCGTCACCGAATAGGAATGCCTGAATAATTAGTGAAATAGATAAGGCAAGTGTTGCAGCCCACGGACCGATTAGTATGGCAATCAGGGTAGCACCGGTTGCATGGCCTGTAGTCCCACCAGGTATAGGTACATTAAACATCATGATGACAAAACTGAAAGCAGATGAAAGCGCTAATAAGGGTACATGGGACGCCTTAAAGATCTCCTTTATTTTCTTTGAGGCATAAATCCATACAGGTATTATACCTCCCCAGAGACTGCCGTAGGTTATAGGCCCTAAATATCCGTCAGGTATATGCAACTAAAACCACCATGTAATCTATTTAAGATCCTTACCTGTCGTTGTTAACGAGAGCCTCCCATGCTTTACACCTTTTGTCCCTATCAGTCTATCGGCTATCTTCTTTATATCCTTTCCTTTTCCTCTTATGACAAGTACCTCGAGGCAGTTATGCCCGTCAAGATGGACATGCAGAGACGATATTATTGAGGTATAGAAACGATGCTGAAGGTCTGTCAGGACATCCACAAGCTCCCTGGTATTATGGGAATAGACTATAGTAATAGTGCCTACTGTCTCCCTGTTACCTTCTTCCCATTCTTCTCTTACAAGGCTATCCCTTATTAGGTCCCTTATTGCCTCACTTCTATTGACATATCCCTTCTTTGATATAAGACCGTCAAAGTCTTTAAGAAGGGTAGCATCTAATGAAATACCGAATCGTATGAGACCCATCGTGTTACCTTTTTTAAAAAGGTAACACGATACTAACATCATCTGTATTTTTTGTCAAGGCGATTAGAACTGGAAACAAATGTCATCCTGAACTTGGTTCAGGATGACATAAATGCTGAAACGAGTTCAGGATGACAGAACAATAATTCCGTGGAATTGAAAATATTTCTTAATAGTGATATACAATTAAAAGTGAAGAAAATCTCGATTGATTTTGGGATAAGATAGATTATAATTAAAGTGATGGGTATCTTAGAGACCATAAAAGGGAGGCGTAGCATAAGGGATTTTAAGGATAAGGAGATCCCTGAGGATGTGATTGATACCCTGATAGAGGCGATCAGGTGGGCACCGAGTGCAGGGAATCTTCAAAGCAGAAAGTTCTATTTTGTCTTTAATAAGGATATAAAGAGGAGACTTGCTGATGCGGCGCTCAGTCAGTCCTTTATAGCAAAGGCACCACTTACAGTAGTTGCCTGCGTAGATCAAGGCATAATTTTAAGATACGGTGAGAGGGGAGTTAACCTTTATTGCATACAGGATGTATCTGCAGCGATAGAAAATATGCTCCTTACAGCATATGAGCTGGGGCTTGGTAGTGTATGGGTCGGTGCATTTATCGAAAACGAAGTGAGGGAAATTCTGAAACTGCCAAAGGATCTGAGACCTGTTGCCATTATACCTGTAGGCTATCCTGCAAGGATACCGAAGCCGCCACCGAGGGTCTCAAAAGATGAAGTTGTAGAATTTGTGAGGTGAAGGATGTCGGGACAGGGATATATATAAATGTGGTTACTCCTGAGGATGCAGCGAGGTATCTGAGGGGGGCGAAGGTTTAACCTTTGTCTACCGTCATTCTGAGCGCAGCGAAGAATCTCATCTTTCTGAGATTCTTCAGTCGTCCCGATTTTATCGGGACTCCTTCAGAATGACAAAAAAGAAGAATTCAGGGTAATAAATGTTTGAAAGGAGGTGAATAAAATGCAGAAAGACCCGGTATGCAATATGATGGTTGATGAGAAGAGCGCAGCAGCCACGAGTGTATATAAAGGCAAGAACTATTACTTCTGTGCAAAGTTCTGCAAGGAAGAGTTCGATAAGAATCCTGAAAAGTATGCAGCGAAGGAATAAACTATATGGAAGTAAAGAGATAAGAAAGAATTATATTATGGTGGGGCATGGTAAATGAACCCTCGAATCTAACTTGCCCCACCATTAGACCTATATTGTTTCATACACAATACCTTCTTCACAATATCTTCATTTTCCCTTCATAGGATCTTCACACAGATTTGTTTAAATAAAAAATAGATACTGCTGTTTTTGTGCTTACTTATAATTCCCTGAGATATTAGGAGTTACGCTATGGAATGGATCAGAGAGAACTGGGTTTTTATCATATTCTTTATTTTATTTATAGTCATGCATTTCTTTGGTCGAGGTATGCATGGTGGATGCGGTGGACATGGAGAGGAAGGAGAAGAACATAAAAAGCATGGTGAGGGGTCATCAGAAAAGAAGGAGAAGAAAGGAGGGCACGGATGCTGCTGAATATAAGAGTTGTGGGCTGGTCTTTGGGTATCTTTACCGCATTCACATATATTCTCTGCGTTCTTTACGGGTTGGTTGTTCCAGAAAGACTCCATAGTATGAAGTCTTTCCTCGAAACTGTATTGCCTGCCTTCAGATGGCTTACATTCGGAGGGTTCATCCTCGGGCTTGTTGAGAGTTTTCTTTATGGGGTATATATTGGTATTGTGTTTGTGCCGATTTATAATTTGATTAATAGGAGATGGGGACTTAAGAAAGGTGGATGAAATGTACGAAAATATTCCATACGCCTACGGGTTCTGGTTCCTCGTTGCAGTTAATGTTATCTTATTTGCCTTTTTTATTCTGAGCTTTCTTGCACCTATCAAAAAAAGAGAATGGCGTTCCATGGGTGCAACCCTCGCCTTTTTCGTTACCCTTTTTACAGAGATGTATGGATTTCCACTCACAATCTATATCCTCACAGGAGTCCTCGGAAGTAAATATCCTGCACTGAATCCTTTCTCACATGCAAGCGGACATCTCTGGTTGACATTCCTTGGAGGTGGAGCTACCATGATGACAGTCATACACATTATTAGTAATGGACTTGTGTTTATTGGGTTTGCAATAATGTGGAAAGGGTGGAAACTAATTCACGGTGCAAAAGGTGGTCTTGTGACAGATGGCCCTTATGCTTATGTAAGACATCCCCAGTATTCAGGGCTTTTTCTTGTGATGATAGGCATGCTTATCCAGTGGCCGACTATTATAACAGCCCTGATGTTTCCGATGCTTATTTATGTATATTACCGTTTGTCAAAAAGAGAAGAAAACGAGATGGCTATATTATTCGGTGATGGATATAAACGGTATATGGAAAAAACCCCGATGTTCATACCAAGACTGAGGAGGAAAGAAAGGGAATTGAATTATGAGCATTAAGAAGATATCAAGAAAAAGGGATTGTCTTGTAAATTTCATCAATTTTTTAAAGGAGGTGTGAAATGAAAAGATTAATAGTTACATTAGTGATTGTATTTATTTTTACTGTTTCTGCGATGGTGATGATGGGAACAACTATAGATGTTGAGGCAAAAGGAGAGATGCAAGAACAGTCAGAGGTAGGGGTTACTGTTAAGATCTCTCTTGATGGAAAGGATGGAACTTTAGGGTTTAAAATTATCCTTGACACCCATTCTGTTGATCTTGGCAGGTATAAATTTGCTGAGATTGCTGTACTCAGGGCTGATGGGAAGGAATATAAAACCAGTGTTAAATCAGAGGAGGGTTCAGGACATCATCGTTCTGCAATTGTTGAGTTCGATAATCCAGAGACTAAAGAAGTTGAGGTTGTTATTAAGGATGTTGCAGGAATAAAAGAAAGGGTATTTAAATTTTCGCTCTAAGATGAATCGGTGAAACTTAATTTATTCGAGCGGTTTATAACTAACAACCCCATCAGGGCATTCTTACAGAGACATGCGGAAGGGCCGATGTTAAAGAAGATGGGAAGTCGTAAAGAATATCCATTATGTCTTGAGATAGGATGCGGCAGGGGTATAGGAGCAGGGGTGATAGTAGAAAAGTTTGGTGCAGAAAAGGTTATTGCCACAGATATAGATCCCGAACAGATTAATAGGGCAATGAAGAATCTTAGGCTTGAATATAGAGATAAGATAGAGTTCAAGGTAGCTGATGCAATGGAGATCGATGAGCCTGCTGATAAGTTTGATGCAGTTTTTTCCTTTGGTGTCATCCATCACATGGAAGATTGGAGAAGAGCGATAAGAGAAGTTTCGAGGGTTTTACGAAGAGGCGGAGAATTCTTTTTTGAGGAACCCCTACACAATTTCACACGCCACTTCACAAAAGGTTCATTGCTCGGTGTAGTGGCAACTCATCCTAAGGGGGGATTGTTTAGTTTCGAGAAGTTTAGAGATGAGTTAAAAAATAACAATGTAGATATAATTAATGTAAAACGCATCGGAAACAGCGCTATATTTGGTGTTGGGAGGAAGAGATGAAGGTTACAGACCCTGTCTGTAAGATGACAATAGAAGATAGTGATGCCGTCGCCACATCGGAATATAAAGGTACTACCTATTATTTCTGCATGATGGGATGTAAGGAGAAATTTGATAAAGATCCAGAGGTATACACCGATGAGATAGTCCCTGCAAAACCTAAAGCGATTTGTGCACTTTATACCTGTCCGATGCACCCTGAGATAGAAGAGAAGGAGTTAAAACCCTGTCCCAAGTGTGGTATGGCACTTGAACCTCTTACTCCTTTGGTAGCATTAACCAAAACAGAATGGACATGTCCCATGCATCCTGAGGTAGTCCGTGATACCCCTGGAAGCTGTCCCATCTGCGGAATGGCACTTGAGCCAAGGACTATTTCTTTAGAGGAGGAAGAGAACCCAGAACTTGTTGATATGATGAGACGATTCAGGGTTGGGGTAGTCCTGACAATTCCTCTGGTAATTATAGCGATGCGAGGCCTTATCCCCGGATTATCACTTGAGCGTTTCTTCTCACAGGAATTGCTTGTGTGGATAGAGCTTCTATTTGCCACACCTGTTGTACTATGGGGAGGATGGCCCTTTTTTGTTCGTGGGTGGCAATCGATAATAAACAGAAGCCCCAATATGTTTACATTGATAGGACTTGGTGTGGCTGTCGCTTATGTTTATAGTCTCTTTGCAGCACTTTTCCCAGATATATTCCCTCAGTCTTTCCGGAGTGAGGGTAGCATGGTTGGAACATACTTCGAGGCATCAGCAGTTATTGTAACCCTTGTTCTCCTTGGCCAGGTCCTTGAACTTAAGGCGAGGAGCAAGACCGGTGCTGCGATCAGGGCACTTCTCGGAATGGCACCCAAGACAGCAAGGAGGATCAAGAACGGAACTGAAGAAGATGTACCACTCGAGGATATTATAACTGGAGATCTTCTCCGTGTGCGCCCAGGTGAGAAGATACCCGTAGATGGAGTAGTTATTGATGGTTCAAGCTCTGTTGACGAATCAATGGTTACAGGAGAGCCTATCCCTGTTGAAAAGAAGAGTGGTGAAAAGGTTATCGGTGCTACTGTGAATGGCACCGGTACACTCATTATGAGGGCTGAAAGGGTTGGAACAGAGACTTTACTCGCACAGATTGTTAAGATGGTTGCTGAGGCGCAGAGGAGCCGCGCCCCCATACAGAAACTCGCAGATGTTGCTGCTGGATACTTTGTCCAGATCGTAGTCGCAGTTGCAGTTATAACATTCATTGTCTGGGCGTGGATTGGTCCTGAGCCACGAATGGCAAATGCATTGATCAATTCAGTTGCGGTATTAATCATTGCCTGTCCTTGTGCACTCGGTCTTGCAACACCGATGTCAATAATGGTCGCCATGGGTAAAGGTGCGACAGGAGGTGTCCTTTTTAAAAATGCAGAGGCGATCGAGATTATGAAAAGGATAGATACACTCGTAGTTGATAAGACCGGCACTCTAACAGTTGGTAAGCCGAAACTTGTTGAGGTTATTCCACTTGATGGATCGGACGAGAAGTCTATACTTTTCTATGCAGCAAGTATTGAGAAGGGAAGTGAACACCCTCTTGCAGAGGCGATCGTTAAAGGGGCAGAAGAAAAAGGCATTATTCTTAAAAACGCAGAGTCCTTTGAATCAATAACAGGAAAAGGAGTCATTGGTAAGGTTAATGGACATGAAGTAGGTCTCGGTAATCAAAAGCTCCTTGACGACCTTCGCATAGATCTTGGTGAATTGTCAGGAAGGGCTGAAAGAATGCGAAGTGAAGGCCAGACGGCAATGTTTGTTGCATTGGATGGTAAGGCTGTCGGTCTTATAGGCGTTGCTGACCCGATAAAAGAGACGACCCCTGAGGCTGTTAAGAACCTCCATGAAGAAGGTATGCGTATTATTATGCTTACAGGAGACAGCCATACCACTGCTGAGGCAGTATCTAAAAAGCTCGGACTTGACGAGGTGATTGCAGAGGTACTTCCTGACCATAAGGCAGAGATTGTGAAACGGCTTCAGGGTGAAGGGAGGTTTGTAGCGATGGCAGGAGATGGCATAAACGATGCACCTGCCCTTGCGCAGGCACATGTAGGTATCGCAATGGGAACAGGTACTGATGTGGCGATGGAGAGTGGAGGAGTCACATTGGTAAAAGGAGACCTCCGTGGTATAGTTCGTGCGAGGCGTCTCAGCAGGGCAACGATGAAGAATATCAAACAGAACCTCTTCTGGGCATTTATCTATAATACACTCGGGGTCCCTGTTGCTGCAGGTATACTTTACCCATTCTTCGGAATCCTCCTCAGCCCGATGATCGCTGCTGCTGCAATGAGCTTCAGTTCAGTGTCAGTGGTAAGTAATGCCCTTAGATTGCGGAGGGCGAAGATATAAAACCGAGGAGCTTACCTCGCCATATACCCCGGGCACCCCTCAAAACCGAGACACCCTGCCTTCCTCAGGCGGCATGAGGAATTAGTGCATATATTGATTTTTCTTTTTTCAATAATCTTTGGTGCAGATTTATTTAACGGTTTTTTCCTCTTCATTATTCCGTTACTTCTTTTATCGCCCAATGGACAATCCCTACCATCCTTTTAAGCTCCTCAGGGCTTATACTCAAGGGAGGCATAAGAACTATCACATTTCCGAGGGGCCTTATAATAAGGCCCTTTTCCTTTGCCTTTAATATTACCTTTACCCCTATTTTATCATCAAGCGGATATGGCTCCTTTGTATTTTTATCCTTCACAAGTTCTATCCCGACCATAAAACCTTTCTGCCTTACTTCTCCTACATGGTCAAGTTCAGCAATGGGCCTGAGTCTATCTTCAAGAAAAACTATCTTTTCCTGGAGCATATCAAGTGTTCTATCCTTCTCGAATATCTCAAGGTTTGCAAGTGCAGAGGCACATGCAAGGGGATTCCCTGTATAGGTATGACCATGGAAGAATGTCTTTAACTCCTTATATTCACCGAGGAAAGAATTGAAGATATCCTGAGTCGTTAATGTCGCAGCAAGAGGGAGATAGCCACCTGTGATTCCCTTTGCGATTGCCATAATATCAGGGCATACTCCCTCATGCTCACAGGCGAACATCTTTCCTGTCCTTCCAAAGCCTGTTGCAACCTCATCGGCAATCATCAGGATGTTGTTCTCTGTGCATATCCTCCTTACCTCTTTAAGATATCCCGGTGGTGAAATGAGCATTCCTGCTGCTGCCTGGACAAGTGGCTCAATGATCAATGCGGCTATCTCATCTTTATGCCTTGATGTTGTTCTCTCTAGCTCCTTCGCACATTCAATATTACAGGAAGGATAAGTAAGGTTTAATTCACACCTATAGCAATAAGGTGATGGTGCCTTTAATGAGGGGATGATTATAGATCTGTATATATTATGGAAAACTTCGATTCCACCGACACCGACAGCACCGAGGGTATCTCCATGATAGGCGTTATTGAGAGAAAGAAACCTGGTTTTCCCCTTTTCCCCTTTATGTTGACAGTACTGGAATGCAATCTTTAAGGAGATCTCTACAGCAGTTGAACCATTGTCAGAGTAAAAAACCTTACTAAGTTCGGAGTTCGGTCTACGACCCATGGGAGTTCGGAGTTCGGAGCCTGACTTAGGAGATAGTTCCACAAGTTTTTCAGCTAAATTTATTGCAGGTGGATTACTGAGACCAAGGAGGGTTGAATGTCCGATCTTCTCGAGTTGTTCTTTTATTGCATCATCTATCTCCTTCTTCCTGTGACCATGGATGGTAGCCCACAGGGACGATACACCGTCGAGATACCACCTTCCATAGATATCTTTAAGGAAACTACCCCTTCCTTCTTTGATAATCAGAGGACACTCTTCAAGCCAGTCTTTCATCTGGGTGAAGGGATGCCAGATATAATGTCTGTCTTTATCTTCCAGTGTCACCATTTTCATAAAGTCGATAATTTTCAGAGATTATATCACGAATAGACCTTATTATTCCAAGTCTTCAGAAACAGATATCACTTTAACTCATTGACAGGGGATACATTTTTTGATACATTTTATTATATTGGTGAAACAGATGAATAAAGAAAAAAAGCTCGCAATAATGAAGAATGTCCTGGCCCTGATCCTTGCCGGTGGTAAGGGAGAGAGGCTTCATCCTTTAACAATTCACAGGGCAAAGCCGGCAGTACCTTTTGGTGGAAAATACAGGATAATAGACTTTACCCTGAGTAATTGTATAAATTCCCAGATAAGGAAGATCGCCGTCCTCACCCAATACAAGTCCCTTTCCCTCCATCGTCATCTCACACTCGGATGGAATCTCTTCAGTGCAGAGCTTGGCGAGTATATATTGACTATCCCTGCTCAACAAAGGATTAGTGAAGACTGGTACAGGGGGACAGCTGATGCTGTTTACCAGAATGTATATATGATAGAGAGGGAAGCCCCTCCCTATCTTCTTATTCTTTCAGGTGACCATGTTTATAAGATGGACTATTCAGAAATGTATGAGTTTCATCTCTCAAAAGGTGCAGATGCTACCATCTCGGTCATAGAGATGGATAGTAAGAAGGCATCAGACTTTGGGGTGGTTGAGGTGAATAGAGAATCAAGGGTTATAGGTTTTGAAGAAAAACCAAAAAAACCGAAGACAATCCCGGGTAGTCCAAGACAGTCCTATGTTTCTATGGGGATTTACCTCTTCAAAACAGAGGAAATCGTTAAGGAACTCAAGGACGATGCCCTTAGAGATACGGCCCACGACTTCGGCAAGAATATTATTCCTGATATGATTGCAAGAAGAAAGGTCTTTGCCTATAATTTCAAGGATGAGAATAAGAAGGAGGCAAAATACTGGCGGGATGTAGGTAATCTCGATGCCTACTGGGAGGCAAATATGGATCTTGCATCTGTAGAACCACTCTTTAATCTCTATGATAAGGAATGGCCCTTAAGGACATGCCAGGGACAGTATCCACCTGCAAAGTTTGTTTTTGCCCAGGAATATAAAGGTGGACGCCTGGGAATCGCTCTGGATTCTATATTATCAGGTGGTTGCATTATCAGTGGGGGAAAGATTCAGAACTCTGTCTTATCCCCGGATGTCCGTGTCCATAGCTGGGCAGAGGTAAGAGAATCTGTTATAATGGAGAATGTAGATATAGGAAGATACTGTAAGATCAGGAGGGCTATTATAGACAAAGATGTAAAGATTCCTCCTAAGACTGTAATAGGGTATGATTTAAAGAAAGATGCAAAAAGATTTCATGTGACGCCCTCAGGGATAGTGGCTATACCGAAGGGTTTTGAGATCGGTTAGAAGATATAAATCGAGAGCAAGAGCCACTGTTATCTCTAAGTTCTCTGAGAGTTATCAGTGTGAGAGAAATTTATTAAGAAAGAAAAATTAACAGGAGGTACCATTGAAAAATGTTCTCTTAGTTGAGGATTCTTCTGCAACGAGGTCAATGATCAGGGCTACTCTGGAAGAGATTGAGGGATTATCATTTGAAGAGGCGAGTACAGGTTTTGAGGCGCTTAAGGCGCTTCCTACTCAGAGTTTCGACCTCATAATTACCGATATCAATATGCCCGATATCAATGGATTAGAGCTTATAAATTTTATTAAAAACCACCCGTCCTATAGAAATATACCCTTCCTTATCGTCAGCACTGAAGGAAGCGAGGAAGACAAGAAAAGGGGAATAGAACTGGGTGCCTCTGACTATATCACCAAACCTTTTAATCCTGAGAATCTGCGTAAGATTGTGAAGAAGACCTTAGGCCTTTAGGTCTTTTTTAAAAACCTGGAACAAAACTCAAAAGCATATCAATAATATTTATCTGACTATAAAACCCCTTGACTTTGACTAAAATTTCTGATAGATTCAACCTTCTTTTTTTAAGAAATAAAACTAATTAATAATCATTCTTCATAATAGATTTAAATTTATAACCGTCCTTGGGATTAAAAGTGAAACAACAGTCAGAGAAAAACACAATTATAGAGAGTCTTATTAAAAAATATAAAGACGAGAAGGGCAATGTCATTCCTCTCTTGCAGGATATCCAGGATGCCTTCGGTTATATCCCTGAGGATGCTGTAGATTTGATATCTAAAAGGCTTGAGATCCCGGAGAGCAAATTATATGGGGTGGCAACATTTTATGCTATGTATAGACACAGGCCAGGAGGCAGGCATCTTATACAGCTCTGTACAAATGTCTCCTGCATGATCATGGGTGCAGAGATGCTTGTAAATTTTCTGAAGAATAGATATGGTCTTGAGGAAGGTGGCACAACACCTGATGGAAGGTTTTCCCTTATGATAATGGAATGTATTGGAGGATGTGATACTGCACCCTCGATGCTTGTAAATAATGATTTCTACGGGAACTTGACCAAGGAGAAAATAGAAGAGATACTGGAGAAGTATAAATAGTTATGGAAAAAATACTATTGAGAAATATTGAAAACCCAAGATCTGCCGATATAAAGGAATATATAAAGAACGGTGGGTATAAGGATCTTTTACTTGCCCTGAAAATGCAACCGGGGGAGATTATTGAGGAGGTAAAGAGGTCAGGTCTTCGAGGCAGGGGTGGATCAGGATTTCCGACAGGACTGAAGTGGGAAGTAGCCTTAAGAGACCCTAAGTCTCCAAAATATTTAATCTGTAATGCCGATGAGGGGGAGCCTGGAACATTCAAGGACAGGCTTATAATGGAGAAAAATCCCCATCTTTTAATAGAGGGCATGATTATAGCAGGCTATGCGATTAAGGCTGAATACGGATATATATACCTGAGGGGTGAATATCCTTATGTAAAGAAAATACTCAGCAGGACGATTAAAGAGGCCTATGATAAAGGGTACCTCGGTGAGGATATAATGGGTAGGGGTGTAAAGTTTCATATTAAGCTTTATCAAGGTGCAGGTGCGTATATCTGCGGGGAAGAGACCGCCCTTATTGAATCAATTGAGGGTAAGAGGGGACAACCCAGAATAAAGCCACCATTTCCTGCAAGTACAGGTGTATGGGGGATGCCCTCTGTTGTAAATAATGTTGAGACATTATCCAATATACCCTATATCATCGAGATTGGTGCTACAGCCTATTTAAAGATAGGTACACCTGAATGCCCTGGCCCAAAGCTTTACTGTGTCAGTGGACATGTAAAAAGACCAGGCGTCTATGAACTCCCCATGGGCACAACCCTGAGGGAGATCATCTATACCCATGCTGGTGGTGTAAGGGATGGGAAGAGGTTAAAGGCGGTAATCCCGGGCGGTATCTCTACACCGATACTGCCTCCCCAGAATATTGACTGCACCATGGACTTTGTGAATATGCCGAGATATGGAAGTGCCCTCGGCTCGGGCGCAATAATAGTGATGGACGAAACAGTCTGTCTTTTAAAGGTATGTGAGAGGGCATTAAGGTTTTTTGCCCATGAATCCTGTGGGAAATGCACACCCTGCAGGATTGGAACTAAGAGGATGCTTGAGACCATCCAGAGGATCCTGAGAGGAGCAGAAAGGGATGAAGATATAGAATCCCTCCTTGAACTCGGCTCTGTTATGGATGCCGCATCCTTTTGCCCCCTTGGGCAGACAGCACCAAACCTTGTGATAAGCACAATAAACCATTTCAGAGAGGAGTTTGAGTCACATATAAAAGAGGGAAGGTGTCCTTCATAAAGAGGGGGAATAAATGGTGAAGCTCAGGATAGATGGGATAGATATAGAGGCCCTAGAGGGAATGGCAATCCTTGAGGCCGCGAGGCTAAAGGGCATAGACATTCCTGCATTGTGCTATCACCCGAAACTCTCTCCCTATGGTGGATGTAGATTATGTATAGTAGAGATCAAGGGAATGCCCAGACCCGTTACAGCCTGTACAACAACTGTAAGTGAGGGGATGGAGGTAAGAACAACAAGCCCCTATATAGAAAGATTAAGAAAAACAAACCTCGATCTTCTTCTATCTGATCATCCTTACGACTGTATGGTCTGCCAGAAGGCAGGAGAATGTGACCTTCAGGACCTTGCCTACCAGTACGGAATCAGGGAGCCCCGTTTTAAAGGAGAGCGAAGGATCTACACAAAAAGGGACGGGAACCCCTTCATCGAGAGGGACATGGAAAAGTGTATCCTCTGCGGTAAGTGTGTCAGGATCTGCGATGAGGTTCAGGGTGTGAGTGCTATAGATTTTGCCTACAGGGGGCTCAAGACAAAGGTTTGCCCTCCCTTTGAGAGAGATCTTGACTGTGAGTTCTGCGGGCAGTGTGTGATGGTCTGCCCTACAGGGTCGCTGGTAGGCAAGAACTGGATCGGGAAAGGGAGGGCAAGGAATGTCGGTGAGGTGAATACTACCTGTCCCTACTGTGGTGTAGGGTGCAGTCTGACACTTCATATCAAGGATAATAAGATAATCAGGGTATCTTCGAAGGAAGACTCTGTTGTGAACGAGGGGATGTTATGTGCGAAGGGACGTTTCGGATATGATTTTGTGGCCTCGCCTGACAGACTTAAAACACCTCTTATAAAAAGGAATGGAAGGTTTGAACCTGTCTCATGGGATGAGGCACTGGATTATATTTCAAAGAGGCTCAAGGAGATAAAGGAGAAATATGGCCCTGATGCTATCGGAGGGCTGTCCTCAGCGAGATGCACGAATGAAGAGAATTATCTTTTCCAGAAATTTATGAGGGCTGCAGTGGGGACCAATAATATTGACCACTGCGCCAGACACTGACACGCCCCGACTGTGGCCGGTCTGGCCAAGGTATTCGGCTCAGGTGCGATGACAAATTCCATAATGGAGATAGAGAATAATGACCTTCTTTTTGTAATAGGTTCGAACACAACTGAGGCACATCCTATCATAGGGCTCTGGATGAAGAAGGCTGTGAGGAAAGGTGCAAAACTGATAGTTGCAGACCCGAGGAAAATAAACCTTGTGAAGTTTTCCCATCTCTGGCTCAGGCAGAAACCAGGCACAGATGTTGCACTCCTTAATGGTATTGCCCATGTTATCCTTAAAGAAGGGCTTGAAGATAAGGACTTCATTCATAAATGGACAGAGGGATTCGAAGAATGGAAAAGGTCTGTTGAGGAGTATAGCCCTGAACGGGTTGAAGGGATTACAGGTGTTCCGAAGGATGATATCATCAAGGCTGCCAGACTTTATGGAACTGCTGAGAAGGCAGGGATATATTATACCATGGGCATAACCCAGCACTCTCACGGAACGGATAATGTCTTCTCGATAGCAAATCTTGCATTACTTACAGGAAACCTTGGTAAGGAATCTGCAGGTGTGAACCCCCTCAGGGGACAGAACAATGTCCAGGGATCAACAGATATGGGCTGTATATCTGACAGCTATCCAGGATATCAGAAGGTGATGATCCCTTCAGTGAGGGAGAAATTCGAAGAGGAATGGGGTGCAAGTCTCTCAGACAGGCCCGGTCTCAGTACAGTTGAGATGACCGAGGCTGCATTAGAAGGAAGGCTTAAGGCACTTTATGTGATGGGAGAAAATCCTGTGCTGAGTGATCCGCATATGGCCCATACAGTAGAATCCCTTAAGAGTCTCGAACTCCTGGTCGTTCAGGATATATTTCTAACAGAGACAACAGAGCTTGCCCATGTGGTACTTCCTGCAGCATCTTTTGCAGAAAAGAACGGAACATTTACTAATACAGAGAGAAGAGTTCAAAGGGTGAGGAAGGCTGTAAATCCCCCGGGGGATGCGAGGGAAGACCTCTGGATTATCTCAGCTATTTCTGAAAGAATCGGATATACTATGGGATATGATCACCCTGAGGAGATATTCAGGGAAATAGGCAGAATATGGCCGGCCCTTGCCGGAATGGATTACCGCAGGCTCGAACCGAATGGTCTTCAGTGGCCCTGTCCTACAAAAGACCATCCAGGTACTCCCTATCTCTTCAGGGGTGGATTCCCGAGAGGGAATGGTATCTTCACATCTGTTGAATATAAACCTTCAGGTGAAACGCCGGATAAGGAGTATCCGTTTCTTCTTACAACAGGAAGGATCCTTTTCAGGTACCATACAGGTACGATGTCAGCACGTTCGAAGGCACTTCAGAGTGTTGCCCCTGAAGCCCACGTAGAAATAAACAATGAGGACGCCGTAAAACTCGGAATTAAGGAAGGACAGAAGGTCAAGGTTAAATCGAGGAGGGGTACAATAAGTTTGAAAGCGAAGGTTACTGAGCGATCGCCAAAGGGAGTACTTTTTATCCCTATACATTTTAACCATGCCTCGGCTAATACGCTCACAAATGACCTTCTGGATCCACATTCCAAGACACCGGAGTTTAAGGTTTGTGCGGTAAGGATAGAGGTGTAAATGAAGGTGATGCAGGATACCCGATGCCCGATACTTTATCAGACATCTGGCATCAGGTATCAGACATCATGTATCAGATAAGGGAAGGGGGACGACATGGTAGATATCAAAGACCTTAGGGGATAGGTTCTATTTGGAGATTTGACAGAAGAAGAGATCAGGAAGATAGCTATCGTTGCCGGACATAATGTGAGAAGGATGAACGAGAAGCTGATGAATGTGCTTGTAAGTTATTAGGGAAGATAAAACAGATTGAAAGTTTAAAATTCAAAATTTAAGATTAAAGGAGACTTGCTATGCCACTTGATCCAACAAAAAATGCAGACTGGGAGATTGCAGAAGCATCAGAAAGACATATGAAGACTGTTTACCAGTTAGGGGAAGAACTTGGTCTTGAAAAACAGGAACTCCTCCCCCACGGACACTATGTTGCAAAGGTGGATTTTAAGAGTGTACTGAATCGCCTTGCAAAAAAACCTGACGGGAAATATATTGATGTAACCGCTATAACACCAACGCCGCTCGGAGAGGGCAAATCAACCACAACTATGGGTCTCACAGAAGGTCTCGGAAAGAGGGGGAAGAATGTCGTCGCAGCTATAAGACAGCCTTCAGGCGGACCTACCATGAACATAAAGGGCTCTGCAGCGGGTGGCGGGCTTTCACAGTGTATCCCACTCACACCTTTCTCACTCGGACTTACAGGAGATATAAATGCCATAATAAACGCCCAGAACCTCGCGATGGTTGCCCTAACATCGAGGATGCAGCATGAATTTAATTACACCGACGAACAACTCGCAAAGCGAAAACTTAAGAGACTGAATATTGACCCCCGCAATGTAGAGATGAAATGGATAATGGATTTCTGCGCGCAGGCATTGAGGGATATAATCATCGGTATCGGAGGTAAGGATGACGGGTTCATGATGCGTTCTGGCTTTGCTATTGCAGTTTCTTCAGAGGTGATGGCGATCCTCGCGGTTGCAACAGACCTCAAAGACATGAGAGAAAGGATGGGGAAGATCGTTGTTGCCTATGACAAGAGCGGTAATCCTGTTACGACAGGAGATCTTGAAGTTGCAGGTGCGATGACTGCCTGGATGGTCGAGGCACTGAATCCCAACCTTTTGCAGACCATAGAAGGTCAGCCTGTCTTTGTCCATGCAGGTCCATTCGCAAATATCGCTATCGGTCAATCTTCGATTATTGCAGACAGGATCGCTCTTAAGCTTGGCGATTACCATATTACCGAATCAGGTTTTGGTGCAGATATAGGATTTGAAAAATTCTGGAATCTCAAATGCAGATTCTCCGGACTGAAACCAAATGCAGCAGTTATTGTTGCAACGATAAGGGCATTAAAATGCCATGGTGGTGCACCAATACCCGTACCAGGAAGGCCAATGCCCGAGGAATACAAGAGCGAGAATGTTGGATGGGTGGAGAAGGGTACAGAAAACCTTACCCATCATATCAAAACGGTCATGAATGCAGGTATCAACCCCGTTGTCTGTATCAATGCATTCCATACGGATACAGAGAATGAGATAAAGGCTGTCAAGAGGCTTGCAGAGGCAGGAGGTGCAAGAGTTGCTGTTTCGAGGCACTGGCAGTATGGGGGAGAGGGTGCGCTTGAACTTGCCGATGCCGTGATAGACGCCTGTAATGAACCAAATAATTTTAAGTTCCTCTATGAACTCGCTACACCGCTCAGACACCGTATCGAGATGATTGCAGAGGATGTTTATGGTGCAGATGGTGTTGAGTATTCACCGGAGGCACTTGCAAAGGCGAAAAAGATGGAAGAAGACCCCGAGATCTCAAAACTCGGGACATGTATGGTCAAGACCCATCTCAGTCTGTCTGATAATCCGAACCTTAAAGGTGTTCCAAAGGGGTGGAAACTCTTTATCCGAGATATATTGACATATAAGGGCGCAGGCTTTGTTGTGCCTGTTGCAGGTTCTATCAAGTTGATGCCAGGGACATCGTCAGACCCTGCTTACAGACGTGTTGATGTGGATGTTAAGACAGGGAAGGTGAAGGGATTATTCTAAATATGATAGAATAGGTTTATGAGCCTGAGCCTTATTGAATTACTTCTGATTCTTTTGATCATCCTTATCTTTTTTAGGTATAAGAGGCTTCCGAAATTAGGCACAGACTTAGGGAGACTCTTAAGATATATAAGGGAGAAAATCAGAAGGTAGAGAGTGTGTCCAGGTTGATCTCGAAGGCAGAGCAGGGCATCGTGATCTGCCAGTGGTCGAGGACAGCAGGGTTGACCTCACCTATGAGGCCAAGAGCCTTTTCTTCTACTATGATATTCCCACAGCGTCCAGGCATGAAGGCTGGATGTTCCTCTGGCTCTAATCTATAAGAAATCCCTAAATAGAAAAAGAGGAGATCAAGGTAGGAATGGATCTCCGAAAAACTTACTGCAGGGTGTGAGATGAGGGCTCCGAGGTTAAGTCTTGTCTGGCTTCCAAGGTTTTGAAGAGGGTCGTAAATTACTACCTCTCCAACCTCAAAGACCCTATGAGGGTAGAACGATTTTGAGCTTGCTGTCTCAACTTTCAAGAGTGAAGGAAGTATCCTGTTTCTGACAACCGAGTATGAGCGGGACATCACATTTTCTATCTCGATCAGTTTTTCATCGATACACATCCTCTCTCTGAATTCTTCAGGTGAACCGAGGATGTTTGAAACAATTTCCTGGAAACCGGCTCCGACCAGATAATCCCTTACCAAATCAGAGAACAATTCAGTCTCTGAGAGTCCCCCGACAGTGGATTGATGTGGCATTTCTGGCTTGAAACTGCTGTATCCTTTCGAGATAGCCATATCCTCTATAATATCTACGGGGTGCATTATATCGTCTCTGTATGGCGGATAGCTCACAGTGATGGAACTTCTTCCGACCGAGACATTGTGTCCGTATCGTACCAGACACTTCCTGATTTCCAGGGGTGAGACCTCTTCACCCAAGGTCTTGGTGAATTCCCTGGTTGAAATCTTCACAGGTTCTACCATACTGAAAGGAGTGGTTATCTTTTTCCCAAATTCTGTTTGATAGAGATAGGATATAAGGACAGGTTCGATCTTTGCACCGCGGTCGTGGAGGTTAACACTCAGAATATTGATTGCGAGGTTTACCATACGCAGATCAATTCCCGTAACCTCTACGAATATATTCTTTGTCTCAGTCTTTACCTCACCTATTTCCCTGCTATTAATAATAGGAGGAAAGGACAGTACCTGAGCATTGCTGTCAATAAGAAGAGGATATTTTTTGAAGTTACTCACAATTGATCCATAGGTGATCCCCTTTGGATGTCTCTCAAGTACCTCCTTCAGGTTCATCCTTTTGTCCATCCCTAACGGTATAAAGGAAACCCTATCCGGTTCCGCAAGCATATAATTTACAGGAAAGAGAATTCTGTCAAGTTCATAAATCCCGACAGAAACCATCCTGCGCTTCCGGCCAAAGATCTCTGAGAGTTTGTCCTGGGACTGAATTATCTGGACAAGGAAATCCTCGTTCATCCTGAGCCCGAGGACAGCACAGGCTGCAATATAAGGCCTGACCTGCTTAATCTCACTCGAAACCTTAATCTCCCTTAGATGTTTCTTCCTCATACCAAAAAATGGATAGTTGACTGGGTTTCCTGAAAGGTGGGTCCTCATCTGTCTGGCTATTCCTTCGACAGACCAGAGGTCAGGTCTGTTACTGTCAGATAGTTCTATTTTGAGACTATCCGTTTCAATGTTATATTCCTTCAATTCAGCCTTTGCGAGAGAAAGATATTCTTCGAGGTGAGAACGGGTAAGTCTCTTTTGAAAGAGCCTCTCAAGGTCTTTCTTTTTTATATCTACTGTTGCCATCTAATGTCGTTCCTTATTGCATATGTCATTCCTGCGTAGGCAGGAATCCAGACGCCGTCCCCCGTATTAAGTACGGGGCAGGCTCTGCGAAACTTGTCCCCGCAGGTCGTACGCGGGGAGCAGAGAACCATACAAAAACTGGATTCCCGTTTTCACGGGAATGACAAAATAAGGCTATAGTCTGATCTTTTTTGTCCTTATAAAATCGAGATCTCTTGAGAAAAGATCTCTTATGTCATTGATATCGAGTGCTACCATTGCCATCCTGTCAAGACCAAGTCCCCAGGCGATAACCGGCACTTTTACACCCAAAGGTATAGTCACCTCAGGTCTGAATATCCCTGCACCACCAAGCTCCATCCATCCGAGTTTCGCGTGCTTACCGTGCAGTTCAACTGATGGTTCGGTGAAAGGGAAATAGGCTGGGAGGAATTGGAATTCCTTAACCATCGCTATTTCTTCCCCTAAAAGTTTCAGGAGTCCTAAGAGGGTTCTGAAATTAATCTCTTCTCCAAGGACAATTCCTTCGATCTGATAAAAATCAGGGGCGTGGGTTGCATCCACTGTGTCATAGCGGAAACATCGGGCGATCGAAAAATACTTGCCGGGAATCTTCGGACCGGAGGCAAGGGTACGTGCTGAAATTGTCGTCCCCTGGCTCCTTAGAATTAATCTCCGTGCCCTGTTGATATCAAATGGGTATCCCCATCCCTTAGAGCCGGTTTTACCACCGTGGATGTGTGTTTCAGCCACACGTTTCCCAAAGGGGCTCTCGATCTCCCTGCATTGAGATGGTTCTTTTGTAAAATAGACATCATGAATATCCCTTGCAGGATGGAACTGGGGCATATAGAGTGCATCCATATTCCAGAACTCGTTTTCGATCAGAGGTCCACGCATCTCCTCAAATCCCATAGCAATAAACTTATATTTAACAAAATCCAGAAATTCACGATAGGGATGTTTCTTTCCTATACTGATCCTTGGAGGGCTGAGAGAGATATTGTATTTGCGGAAGGTTTTATTCTTCCATGTACCTTCCTTTAACATATCAGGGGTTAATTGAGAAACATCTTCTCCTGTCTCTCCCTGTTTAAGTAGAACCGAAAGGATTGACCTGCCGTTCTCTGTCAATGAAAAGATCCTGTTTCTTTTCTCCGATATCCTGAATATACCCTTGGATTTCCCCCTCTTTCTGTGGTGGGCTTCTATTATAGACTTATGTTCATCTGAAAGGTCACCGAGATTTAGTGACTCCTTTTCTCCGATTAATCCAATCAGATCCTGAAGCGATTCAAATTCTTCTGTACCTTTATCTGACTTGAGTTCTAAGAAACCTCCATGAGTTATCATAATAACACCGGACTCTTTCAGGGCACCGAGGGCGGAACTCACCTCTAAAAGGTCGAGATGGAAGGTATGATTGATGTCTTTTACTGTAAAACTCCTTCCCTCACGAAGGGCAGAAAGAATCCTTATTTCAGGAATATTGTTTTTACAATAATCTCCACCTGTCTCAGTAAGAGAAACAGAGGATGTAACCTCCTCTCCACTTATTTCTATGAGCCCCTTTTTAAGCAACCAGTTTGATGCCATATCAAGGCGTGACTCGTCTATCAAGCCCTTATCAATGATTTCTTTTGATGCGAGGGTCTCCTTATCCCTAAAGCTATGGAGCAGTTTTATCTCGAGAGGATGAAGGCTCTCAAGGATTTTTTCTTGCTCTGGGTGTAGTGTGCCTCTATTTAAAAAATTCACGGTATAAAATGAGAGTAGGACGGGCGTCTCGCCTGTCAAAAGATTTAGACCATTCAGGACAGCCGAGACGGCTGTCCTACCAATATTTGAATAATCACGAGGATGCCTTTGCCATCTCAGCAATCTTTGCGAAACCATCAGGATCTCTGACAGCCATATCTGCTAATACCTTTCTGTTCAGGTCTATCCCGGCAGTGCTGAGGCCTTGCATAAATCTGCTGTAAGTTATTCCATTTATTCTGGCCGCTGCGTTTATCCTCACGATCCAGAGACTTCTGAAGTCCCTCTTCCTTGTCCTTCTATCTCTGTAGGCATATCTCAATGCCCTGTCAACGGCTTCTGTAGCTGTCCTGAAGAGTTTAGACTTGCCTCCAACATAACCCCTGGCAAGTTTCAGAATCTTTTTCCGTCTTCTTCTGGTCTTATATCCACCTTTTGCCCTCGGCATTTTAATGTCTCCCTTATTTTAAAAATTTCGGATTTCTGATTTGAGATTTCGGATTTAAAATCCACATTCCCAATCTACATTCCGCATTCATTCCTACACTATCCATATGGAAGAAGTTTCTTTATTATCGCCTCCTCGGTTTTGCCTAAGATGACGGGTTGTCTGAGGCTCCGTGTCCTCTTTGAGGACTTCCCTGTAAGGAGGTGACTCCGATAGGCCTTCTTCCTCTTTATCTTCCCTTTACCTGTGATCTTGAATCTCTTTGCAGCACCTCTGTGCGTCTTTAGCTTTGGCATATAAGACTCTCCTTTAAATAATAGATGCCGAAACAAGTTCGGCATGACAGGGCTCTAATAAAGATGTCATTCTGAACTTGTTTCAGAATCTGAAGCTATTTTGGCACAAGGATAAGGATCATATTCCTCCCTTCCAACCTCGGAGGGTGTTCAACAATCCCCATGTCTGTGACTTCTGAGGCTATCCTTTCGAGGGTTGATCTACCAATCTCCGGATAAGCCATTTCCCTGCCCCTGAACATCATAGTTATCTTTGTTCGATTTCCTGCCTCTAAGAACTTCTTGATATTACTTATCTTAAACTCGAGGTCATGCTCATCGATATGTGGTCTCATCTTAATCTCTTTAAGCTGTATCGTTTTCTGATGGTGCCTCGCTGAATGCTGTTTTTTTGCCTGCTCGTATTTATACTTTCCGAAATTCATTATACGGCAGACAGGAGGATTAGCCGAAGGGGCAACTTCCACTAAATCGAGACCGGCTTCATCTGCCTTCTGTAATGCCTCCTTGCTTGACATTATCCCGAGCTGTTTTCCATCATGTCCGATAAGCCTTACTTCTTTTGCATTAATTCCCTTGTTGAACCTTATACCTTTTGTTATATTATCACCTCCTGGAATCTGATGCATGATACACAATGCATGATACACGATATCCTATCCATTTAATTAACCTTTTCCTCAATTTCTTTTTTTAACTCCTCTATGAACTCTGGAAGAGTCATTTCCCCGAGATTCTCTCCTCCACGCTTCCTTACATTTACACTATTACCTTTTATCTCCTTTTCTCCTATGATTAAAAGATAGGGGATTTTTTCGATAGAGCCTTCCCTTATCTTAAGACCGATTTTTTCATTTCTGAGATCAGTCTCTGTCCTTATCCCAATTGACCTGAGTTCATCTTTTATCTTTCTGGCATAATCCATCTGGGAATCGGTGATAGAAAGAACCCTGACCTGGACAGGGGAAAGCCATAGAGGGAAAGCCCCTGCATAATGTTCTATTAGAACTCCGAAGAACCTCTCAAGCGAACCCATCAGAGCCCTGTGTATCATAATGGGTTGATGTTCCTTGCCATCTTCGCCTCTGTATGTGATATCGAATCGTTCTGGAAGGTTGAAGTCCACCTGTATGGTTGAGCACTGCCATGCCCTGCCGATAGCATCCTTAACCTTTATATCTATCTTTGGACCGTAGAAGACCCCTGCACCTATATCGTTCCTGTAGGAAAGCCCTTTTTTCTCTATCGCCATTTTAAGGGCGGAAGTCGCCTTCTCCCAGTTTTCTAAAGTACCCACATATTCTTCTGGTCTTGTAGAGAGAAATATATCATATTCATGAAAACCGAAGATCTTTAAAATGAATATGGTAAAATCTAATACCCTCTGTATTTCATCAGAAATCTGGTCTTCCCTGCAGAAGATATGTGCATCATCCTGTGTAAAACCCCTTACCCTGAGAAGTCCATGGAGGACACCAGAACGTTCATAGCGGTATACTGTACCAAGTTCGGCATACCTGATGGGCAGGTTTCTGTAACTGCGAATCTCAGATTTATATATCATTATATGGAAGGGGCAGTTCATAGGTTTAAGTTCATAGTCTATATTGTCTATCTCCATCGGGGAATACATATTCTCCCTGTAGAAATCTATGTGACCGCTCTTCTTCCATAAATCAAGTTTTGCGATATGGGGGCTGTAGACAAGATCATAATCCCATCTGTAATGTTCCTCCCTCCAGAAATCTTCGATGGTCTTTCTGATTAAAGCTCCTCTGGGATGCCAGAGTATAAGTCCTGCACCTGTCTCTTCATTGATACTGAAAAGGCCAAGTTCCCTTCCAATAGTTCGGTGATCCCTCTTCTTTATCTCTTCCAGCTTTTTGAGATAAGCCTCGAGGTCTTCCTCCTTTGAGAAGGAGGTACCGTAAATCCTCTGGAGCATACGGTTCTTTTCATTACCACGCCAATAGGCGCCTGCGACACTCAGGAGTTTAAATGTCTTCACCTTTCCTGTTGAGGGAATATGCGGACCGAGGCACAGATCAACAAAATCTCCTTCCTGATATAAAGATACGCTCATATCCTTAATCTCTTCGATAAGTTGGATCTTGTAAGGTTCTTCTTTGCCTTTAAAATAGGCGATAGCCTCTTCC
>CAKKSD010000036.1 GCA_919902995.1 Thermodesulfovibrionia bacterium | reverse complement strand
AAATTAGGACATTTCTATTTTGGCTAATTAGGACATTATCATTTTGGTGTTACAGGATAAACTTTTTCTGAAGATTGCAGATATGCAGATATGTGGAGATTTATTATATGGATAAAGTCGTTGAGCATGGAGCAAAGGGAGATATGAGTTTATCATATTGGCGATTGTGGGTATAACATGTATACGGGGAATCAGAGAGATGCTCCTCAAAGATGGATTTAGCGTAACTCAAAATCTTCTATTATGAATTAAGTTCAGGGATAGACAAATCTCGATGATAGCTCCAGAGTTTTTGCCTAACCGACCAAGCTCACCGGCGGCAATGGAGCCCAGCGGAATTGCCGTCCGGTCAGCTCTTTGTCGCAGGAACGATCAGTAACGCCGACCGCCACCCGGCCGTCCTCTACCTCCCCCTCTTTCTTCGCGGGGACGAGCCTCATTTACGTTGAGAGTTTTACCCTTTAACTCTTTTCCATTCATACCGTCGATCGCCAACCGTGCTTCAGACGCAGAAGACATCTCAACAAACCCGAATCCTCTTGACTCTGCCGTGAACTTGTCTTTTACGACAGTGGCAGATTCTACGATTCCGAATGACTCGAAGGCCTGACGCAAATCTTCATCTGTGACTTCGCGAGACAAATTGCCTACAAAAATTTTCATTCTATCCTCCTCTCTTTTGATTGTGTGTTATATAACTGCCTAACTATATTATTTGATAGTTTCCTGACTTTATACCAAATATGAAAACAATTGACAAGCTTTTTTGTTTTTTTATAATTTATCTATAATTTTAAAACTGGATAACATGCATTTAGTAATGTTAGCCAGAATCAGGATGACCAAGACCTTTTCTCTCAACGATCTCTACCCTTTGTTCAGCAACAGAAAATCCCTTTAAGGGTTCTACCTCTATCACGGCATTAATAAATCATCAATAATTTTCCCTTGTTCACCTATCCAGTACTTCTCTCACCTTTTTTAATAGGTTTTTAGGCGAAACAGGCTTCAAGATAAAGTCTATCCCTTCTTCAATGACGCCCTTCTTCTGGATAATGTCAGCAGTATAGCCACTTGCAAAAATGGTTTTGATGTCTGGTCTTATCTTTTTTATCTCTTCATAAACCTCCTTGCCGTTCTTCTTTGGCATTATTACATCAAGTATTGCAAGATCAATTTCGTCTTTATTCTGAATAAACTTTTCTATCGCATCCTCTCCGTCAACCGCATCTATGACCTTATAACCAAATTCATTAAGTACTGTCTTTATAAGCGTCCGTAACGCCTTATCATCCTCAGCTACAAGTATCATTTCACTCCCCCCTACTGGTAAAGAGATAGCTGATGGTTCCGCCTCCTCTTCAACCTTTGATTTTATTATTGGCAGATATATTTTAAATGTCGTACCCTTACCGGCTTCGCTATAGACATATATATAGCCATCATGCTGCTTTATTATACCGTAGACTACCGCAAGGCCAAGTCCGGTGCCTTTCCCGATATCCTTGGTAGTAAAAAAGGGCTCAAATATCCTTTCTTTTATATCTTTATCAATACCTGTGCCTGTATCTGTAATAAAGATCCCAGCAAAACCTTCCTCGATTTCAGTCCCCTGATTTTTTAGATTAGATACTATCCTTTCTTCACTCAAGGTTCTCTTATTTATATCTCTAACCTTCCCTATCTCAATGGTCAGAACCCCTCCATCCGGCATGGCATCTTTTGCATTGGTTGCAAGGTTTACCAATACCTGTTCTATCTGACCTCTATCTGCCATTACTGTCAGATCCTCCTCTGTAATTACCGTCCTCAGTTCAATATCCTCACCTATTACCTTCATTAAAAGCCCTTCTGTCTTCCTTATAATCTCGTTTAAACTCACAGGTTTTAGCATAGTTGCCTGCTTCCTGCTATATGTGAGCAGACCCTGTGTAAGATTGGCAGCCCTCTCAGATGAAGTGAGTATCTGTTCCACATTATGCCTCAAAGGGTCATCTTCTTTCATTCTCATCAGCAACATATCCCCGTAACCTATTATTGTGGTAAGGATATTGTTAAACTCATGGGCTATGCCTCCTGCAAGCTGTCCAATAGCCTGCATCTTCTGGGCATGTCGGAGCTGTTCCTCAAGCTTCCTCCGCTCTGTAACGTCTCTAAATATCCCCCTTGTTGAAACAAACTTACCATCCTTTATGTATGCATCAACATTCCCTTCGAGAAATATCTCTCTTCCGTTTTTTGATACAAAAACAGCCTCTATGTTCTGAATCGCTTTTCCCTCAAAAACCTCTTTAAAGATTTCCATACAGTGGGGGATTGTGTCTTTTCTTATTATATCTGTCAGCGTAAGACTCTTTATCTCTTCATCTGAATATCCCAGAACATCCTTCCACTTCTTATTCACAAAAAGAAACTTCATATCTGCATCAACAGACTGTATAAGGTCATTGGCACTTTCGATTAGATCCCTGTATTTTTCTTCAGATTCCCTTAATGAATTCTCTATCCTCTTGCACCCTGTGATATCTCTCGAAATGGTCACGTATCCTATATGGTTCCCGCCTTTGTCATTCAACATTGTAAGGGTCATCTCGGCAGGAAATCTCCGTCCGAACTTTGCAACCCTTACTGTCTCCACGGTCTCCACGAACTCTTCAATAATAACCTTCTTGAATCTCTCACGGCATGCCTCTAACGCCTCCTCAGGGACTAATATATTCCATGGCCTTCCCAGAACCTCTTCTGCAGAGTATCCAAATATCCTCTCTGCACCACGGTTCCATGAGACTATATTTGTATCCAGGTCAAGACCTACTATGGCGTCAGAGGCGTTCTCTGTTATGTTTGCGAGGAATGCCCTTTCTTCTTCGGCCTTCTTACGCTCCGTAATATCCCGTAGTACAGCAACCCTCATTCTGCGTCCATGGTAAGTGATAGATTTACCAATTACTTCTACTATAATAGTTGTTCCATCTTTTTTTAAGCCAACAGCCTCATAGGGTTCCTCAGATTCTGTGATAACTTTCTCTAAAACTATTTCACGAAATTCCGGTGCAACGAATTCCTGTGTGTTTTTCCCGATAACCTCTGACATTTCATATCCAAACATCCTTGCATAGGATTGATTAGCGTCCACAATTATCCCTTTTTCATGAATAACGATTCCTTCTATAGTAGAATCAGATAATTTCCTGAATCTCTCTTCGCTTTCCTGCAAGAACTCCTCTGCCTTCTTACGCTCTGTGATGTCTCTGAAACTCCATACTCTACCAACAGTGTTTCCATCTATCTTCTGGGGCTTGGAATATCTCTCAAGGGTTCTTCCGTCCCTGAATTCAAGAGTATCAAAGCTTTCTGCCTCGGGCTGTGAATAAAGCTCTCTTACCTTTGAAATGAAGTCTGAAGGGTCTTTTAACTGCTGCAGGACAAAATTAAGAGCCTGATTGTCATCACGCGAGGCGATGACTGAATCCGGGATGCTCCAGAACTCAAGAAATTTTTTGTTGAAGCTTACAATCTTCCCCTGTTTGTCAACAACGAGGATCCCATCTGCAGTTGATTCGACTATTGCAGTTTGTAAGGAAAGAGCCTGTTTAAACCTCTCCTCTGCTAAACGGATGGAACGGAAGTACTTCCCTATGCGGAGTACTCCTAAGAGCATTAGAATGGATATTACCAGGGCGATCAGTTCAGGTATAGTAAATGTTATTTCCTTGCCAGCACTCAGTAAGGAAATAAAAGTGACAATGCGACGTGATGCCATCAATACCATTGCAAGGGCAATCAGTATCCAGGCAAGTTTCCTTCCTGTTGTGCGGATGAGAAGAAGGGCAACCACAGCTGCTGTCAATTGTAATCCGATAGACAGCAGAAATATAATGATAGGGATCACGAAGAGGTCCTATTCAACATTTTTAACTAATTGAACCTAAAAGTAAATTAATGATATCACGCTGTAATTTTATGTCAAGCCAAAACTATAATTCATGTATGGCAGAAAGATAACAGTATATTTGTCCCCATATTACTGTAATTTCCCCTTGACTTTTATACCTTACAAGTATATAGCTTATATTATAGAGATAGGAGATACGATAAATGGAATTGAAGGATTCCTATTGTCCCAACAGGGACTGTAAGGATTACAGGAAAAAGGGTCTTGGGAATATTGTCATTTACGATCTCTACGGTAAACGGGGAAGGAAATTACTCAGATGTAAGACCTGTAACCGCCGTTTTTCTGAAAGAAAGGGGAGTATTTTCTTCGGACTCCATACCGATGAAAAGACCATAGGTAAGACCCTCAGGTGTCTATCCGAAGGGAAAAGTATAAGGGCCACTGCAAGTATTATTGGGATTGACAAGGACACGGTTTTCAGGATCTTCGATAGGGCAAGAAATCATTACGAAAGAATTCTGAGTAATCTTTTAACAGACCTCCAGATGGAAGAGGTAGAGATCGAAAATCTCTGGTCGTCCTTCCTCAAAAGGAGAAGGAAGAGGGTTAGAAATTCTGAGATTTCTCTGATATCCGATATTGAGACAAACCAGGTTGCTATAGATATGGCGGAATAAGAAGCAGTCCTAAGAGATTGTTCTTAAGTCTATGTGAAATCCTTAAGAGGTGAAGATGGGTAAGATAAGGGTTGGGATTGTAGGAATCGGTAACTGTGCAAGCTCTCTTATTCAGGGTCTCGGATATTATAGTTCGCTAAATAAAGAGGATAAGAGTAAAGACCTTGGTCTTATGCATTTTGACCTTGGTGGTTATAAACCAGAGGATATAGATGTTGTATCTGCCTTCGATATTGACAAAAGGAAAGTTGGAAGACCTCTTCATGAGGCAATATTCGCAAAACCCAATTGTACCAAGGTCTTTTATGAGAATTTCAATAATTCCAGTATAAAGGTCTCAATGGGAGAAGTCCTTGATGGTGTATCAGAGCATATGCTCGAATATCCCGAGGATAATCGGTTCGTTATCTCCAATGATAAACCCTCGGATATAGAGAAGGTATTAAGAGACACTGATACAGAGATACTCATAAATTACCTGCCTGTTGGATCAGAACATGCTACAGCCTTTTATACAGAATCCTGCCTTAATACAGGCGTGAGTCTTATTAACTGCATCCCTGTTTTTATAGCATCAACTGACAACTGGGTAAGGAGGTTCGAAGAAAGAAAAATTCCGATAGTTGGTGATGACATCAAGTCCCAGATAGGTGCAACGATTATCCACAGGGCACTCACAAGACTCTTCGAGGACCGTGGTGTAAAGATAGACAGAACCTATCAACTAAATTTTGGAGGCAATACAGACTTTCTGAATATGCTCAATCACGGCCGCCTAAAATCGAAGAGGATTTCAAAGACTGAGGCGGTACAGTCTCAGATGGGAAATCCCCTTGATATGGAAAATATCCATATAGGCCCATCAGATTATATCCCCTGGCAGAAGGACAATAAAGTCTGCTATCTCAGGATTGAGGGAAGAGGCTTTTCCGGGATACCACTCAATCTTGAAATAAGGCTGTCTGTGGAGGATTCTCCGAATAGTGCTGGAATCGTTATTGATGCAATCAGGTGTTGCAAACTGGCAAGGGATAGATCAATTGGAGGAGTCCTGACCTCTGTCTCCGCCTATTTTATGAAACACCCCCTTATTCAGATGCCTGATAATGACGCAAGCCATATGGTTGAAGAATTCATTCAGGGGAAAAGAGAAAGGTAGACTATAACTCATCAAAATGATAAGTGCCAGATTAGGTCATAGGTTGGATAAACCCCTTGCTCCTCTCGCCCAGCATATAACCCTCACGGGAATTACACCAAATTTCCTTACCATCACAGGATTTATTGTAAGTATTGCTGCATCGGCCTCTTTTATTTTAAAGACACCTAAAATGGCAGGTATCTTAATCCTTCTATCAGGTGGTTTTGACCTTTTAGACGGAGTTGTAGCACGAACCTCTGGAAAGGTGACTGCATTCGGGGCATTTCTTGACTCTCTCCTTGACAGGTATTCTGATGCAATGCTCTTTTTCGGTATAGGGATATACCTGATTGATAATTCTTTCAATGTCTTTCTTACCGCTCTTGTTTTTACCGGTACATTTCTTATTAGCTATGTGAGGGCAAGGGCAGAAGGTCTCGGGCTTACATGCAATGTTGGTCTTATGGAAAGACCAGAGAGGATAATCCTTCTTGCCCTTGGTGGTATCTTCAATATCCTACTCCCTGTTTTATGGATTCTCCTGATATTCACTCATTTTACTGTTTTTCAGAGGATTTATCACACATGGCTTATAACCCGCAGGGAAAAGGATAAGAAGGATATGTAGGGGCGATCTTCACCCTATTGATGGTCAGGGCAAGCCTGCCCCTACGAAAGGGATGCGATTAAGAAGATTTAATATTAAGCAGGAGGGTGTATATGAAAGAAGAAATAAAAGGTGAAGGTTTTACCATTATTGATAAAAGGCAGCGTACCGAAGACCAATCTGAAGAATCATCTGACAAGGCATCAGAAAAGGCAGAAGTTAAAGATAAGGTTGAAGGAACATTACCACAGGTAGATTTTTCATCATTTATCTTCTCATTGAGCACCTCTGCCCTGATCCATTTCGGAGCTATACCAGACCCAATAACAAAAAAGACAGAAAAAAACATAGTAATGGCAAGGCAGACTATTGACCTTTTAGGAATTCTGAAGGACAAGACCAAAGGAAACCTTACAAAAGAGGAGGAGGAACTCCTCACTAATATCCTCTACGACCTCAGGATGATATATGTGAAAGAAAGTAAGTGAAAAATAATTACCCGATAATCTCTTTCATTCTGATTTTCTTTTAAAAATTATTGACTTTTGGGATTGTTCTGATAAAATGTGTACTAAATTAAGACTTTAAGATTTTTTTAAAAAGTCGGATAGAAACAAGGTAATCATGCTATCCCCTGATATATCAAAGCTCGCTGAAAAACTCGCAAGGGACCCCTCTTCAAAGCTTTTTATTCCCCTTGCAGAGGAATATAGAAGGAGTGGTATGTTAGATGAGGCAATTCAGGTACTCTCAGATTGTCTTAAAGCAAATCCTAATTATATGACCGCAAGGGTCTCCCTTGGTAAAATGCTTCTCGAAAAAGGTAATATCATGGAGGCACAGATTGAGTTTGAAAAGGTAGTTCAGGCTGTACCAGATAACCTCTTTGCCCATAAAAAACTTGCTGAGATCTACCAGAAGATAGGTGACATGGAAAATCTTTTGAAGGAATATAAGATAATAATTTCCCTCAGCCCTAAGGATAAAGATGTAATGAAGGCGATTGATGATTTAGAAGGTAACCCTGCTAAGATGACACCCGTAGTCGAAACTACTCATACAGTGGAGATAGATAAATCTGAGGATGCAACTAAAAAGTCCTTGATAGAAGAACTTGCTACTGAAACTATGGCAGAAATCTATATAAAACAGGGCCTTTACGAAAAGGCGGATGAGATATACCAGCAGATACTCGGTTCAGAACCAGGAAATATAATTATCCGTCAGAAAAGGGCAGAACTTGTATCCTTAATGAACATCATAAAAGGTGAGGGGTCTTAATATTACAGTCAAGACAACTTAACTTGTTAAATAGCCTTAATTTTTAGTATAATATAATGAAATTATTAGAAAAACTGCTCATGGCAGTTTTTCTAAATTTATGGGGGGATATGAAGAAAATCTTAGTCATCCATGGTCCTAATCTTAATATGTTGGGGATGAGGGAGCCTGAACTTTATGGTGGTTTTACCTTAGGAGAAATAAACGAAAAGATAAAAGGGCTTGCCAAGGAAATAGGGGTAGAGGTTACCATAAAACAGTCGAATCATGAGGGTGAAATAGTTGAGATGATTCAGGGGGCTTTAGGTAATTATGGTGCAATCCTTATTAACCCTGCTGCATATACACACACAAGTATTGCACTCAGAGATGCCATTGCTTCCGTTGGAATCCCAACCATAGAAATCCATATAACAAATATACACAAAAGAGAGGATTTCAGGCAAAAATCCCTCCTTGCCCCTGTTGCAGCTGGTCAGATCTCTGGGTTCGGGGTTAATAGTTATCTCCTCGGTTTGAGGGCTGCTACCTACTTTTTAGAGTAATCCTTCACTACGAGTCATCGGCCTTTACAGAATTGGATAAAAAAGAGAGAAACAGAACTAAAATCGTAATTGAGAAATTTATAAAGATGAATCTTGATGCCCTTTTAATCACAGATATTAAGAATATAAGATATCTGACTAATTTTACAGGATCTTCGGGATTTCTCCTTCTTACTGAAGAGAGGTCAACCCTTGTTACAGATTTCAGATACAAGACTCAGGCAGAAGAAGAGGTTATAGGCTTTGAATTAAGAATAGACAATCAAAAGTTACCAGATGTGGTGGCAAAACTTACTGAAGAACTTGATTTAAAAAATCTCGGATTCGAGGCACAGGCACTCTCTTTTGATCTTTACAGAAAGATATCTGAGAGATTAACTGGAATAGAGTTAAAACCAACTACTGATCTTATAGAAGGATTAAGGATATTAAAAGAAGAAAAAGAGATCATATCTATCAGAACGGCAATAGCTATGGCAGAAGAATCCTTTAATTCTATTCAGGAGTTTTTGAGACCAGGCATAATAGAAAAGGATATTGCGATAGCCCTTGAACATGAGTTGAGAAAAAGGGGGTCAGGCTCTATACCTTTTGATATAATTGTTGCCTCCGGAAAGAGAGCGGCCCTGCCCCACGCAGCCTCTTCTCAAAAGCCTTTAGAAAAAGGGGATCTTGTAATACTTGACTGGGGAGCAGAGGCAGATGGCTACCATTCTGATATAAGCAGGACTTTTCTCCTTCGAGATAAAGATGATTCTGAAAAAGAAAAAGTTTATAATGTAGTACTCAACGCACAGAGAGAGGCAATTGAGAATATAAGGCCAGGCATGACCTTTTCGGGACTTGATGCAATTGCAAGGGATTTTATAAGGGATGCAGGTTATGGTGAATATTTTGGTCATAGTCTTGGTCACGGTATCGGACTTTCGGTTCATGAGACACCGCGTATATCATGGCAGGAGGAGGGATTTATAGAAACAGGAATGGTCTTTACCGTAGAACCTGGAGTATACAAGCCAGACCTCGGAGGTATAAGGATAGAAGACATTGTTCTTGTTACAGATGGAGAGGCTGAAGTCCTTACCCATTTACCGAAGGATTTAGTAATTATATAAGAATAAGATAAAATCCTATTTTGGGGGGTTAGCGGATTGATTTCAACAAGTGAATTCAGAAATGGTACTAAGATAGAGCTTGAGGGAGAACCCTATGTGATTCTTGAGTTTCTCCATGTGAAACCGGGGAAGGGTGGTGCCTTTGTCAGGACAAAACTTAAAAATCTAAGAACAGGTGGTGTGGTAGACCGCACATTCAGGTCAGGTGAAAAGGTAGATGAACCTGAATTGGAAGAAAAGGAGGTACAGTATCTATACACCACAGGAGAAGATTACTTCTTTATGGATACAAAGACCTACGAGCAGCTATCACTAAATGTATCGCATCTCGGTGATAGCAAATATTTTCTTAAAGAGAATATGATAATAGAGATTCTCTATCATGTCGAAAAACCCATAGGAATTGAACTCCCAATATTTGTAGAACTAAAAGTAGTTAAAACTTCTCCCGGGGTAAGGGGAGATACAGCGTCAGGAGGAAGCAAGCCAGCAATACTGGAAACAGGGGCTACGGTAAAGATACCTCTGCATATTAATGAAGGAGATATCATAAAAATAGATACAAGGACCTCTGAGTACATAGAAAGGGTCAAATAAAAATAGGATTCAGGTATTCAAGGAATCAAGGAAATAGGAGCAGATCTTTATGAATAAACAACCTGAATCCTTAAACCCTAACTTAGGAGGATGAATGAACCTGAAGGAGCTGAAAGATCTTATAGCCCTAATCCAGGGAACGGATATAAATGAACTGGAGATAGAGAGGGCAGGCAGCAGAGTAAAAATTAAGAGGAGAGAAGGCGTTGTCAAGAAAGAAGTAGAAACAGAAAAAGTGAAAATCGAGCCTTCCATGAAAGAGGTGACCAAGGGGGTTGAGGATATTCCTGAAAAGGAACGGGTCATAACTGTTACTTCGCCAATAGTAGGTACCTTTTACAGATCTTCCTCTCCAGAATCTAAGCCCTTTGTTGAAGAAGGTGATGGGGTTAAGAAAGGTCAGGTTCTCTGTATTATCGAGGCAATGAAACTGATGAATGAAATAGAAGCAGAGGTAGATGGAAAGGTGGTCAAGATACTTATTGAGAATGGCCATCCAGTTGAGTATGGAGAGCCATTGTTTTTAATAGAGCCGGATTAATAAAAATGAATTAAATAACAATGCTGATTGGTCTGTCATTCCTGTGAAAACAGGAATCCAGTTCTTTTATCTTTTCCCTGGATTCCCGCTTTCGCGGGAATGACGATTAACTAATTTAGGTTAGAAGATGTTTAAAAAAATATTAATAGCAAACCGCGGAGAGATTGCCCTGAGGATTATAAGGGCATGTAAGGAGTTGGGGGTAAAGACTGTTGCAATACACTCTGATATCGATGAAAACTCCCTCCATGTAAGATTTGCTGATGAGTCCATCTGTGTTGGTCCCGCAGAAAGCAGCGGTAGCTATATGAATATCCCTGGCATCCTGAGTGCAGCAGAAATCACTAATTCTGAGGCTATCCATCCCGGGTATGGTTTCATATCAGAAAATGCAACCTTCGCTGAGGTCTGTGCAACATCAGGCATTACATTCATAGGTCCAACCCCTGAAAATATAAAACTGGCTGGTGATAAGGCAATGGCAAGACAGACAATGTTAAAGATTGGCATTCCGATTCTTCCTGGAAGCGATGGTACAATAACCTCTGAACAACAGGCAATCAAAATAGCCAAAAAAATAAAATATCCTGTCATTATCAAGGCATCCGCTGGTGGAGGAGGAAAAGGATTAAGGGTCGTTACAGATGAATCAGAATTATCAAATGCCTTCATTATGGCACAAAGGGAGGCTATCGCAGCCTTTGGTAATGGTGAACTATATATAGAAAAGTACATATCTGAGCCGAAACATGTCGAAGTCCAGATCCTTGCAGACAGTATGGGAGATATTATCTATCTCGGTGAGAGGGACTGCACAATTCAGAGGAGGCATCAGAAGCTCGTCGAGGAATCTCCATCTCCAGCTGTAGATGATAAATTGCGAAGAAGATTGGGTGAGGTAACAGTAAAGATTGCCAGGGCTATCAGATACAGAAATGCTGGCACTGTAGAGTTTATCCTTGACAAAAACGGGATTTTTTACTTCATGGAGATGAATACACGAATACAGGTAGAACATCCAGTAACCGAGATGGTGACAGGAACAGACCTCATAAAAGAACAGATAAGAATAGCGGCAGGCCTTCCTCTTTCTTATAAGCAATCAGATATCAAGATTCAAGGCCATAGCATCGAATGCAGAATTAATGCAGAAGACCCTGAGACCTTCATTCCTTCACCTGGCACAATAACAGCATATAATATCCCTGGTGGTCCTGGGGTAAGAGTAGATACAGCTATCTATTCAAACTATACTGTTTCCCCTCATTATGATTCCCTTATAGGGAAGTTGATTGTTTATGGAAATGACAGAAAGGAAGCGTTAAGCAGGATGTCAAGGGCACTCGATGAGTATATAATAGAAGGCATAAAGACGACTATCCCTTTCTATAAAAAAATCCTCTTGGATCCAGATTTCATAAGGGGAGAATTTTATACCAACTTTTTAGAAAGGTTTAACAATAAAGAATGATGCCTCTTATCTCAGGACTTTACCTTATTACTGACAGAAAAATCTCAGGGATAGATCATGAAGATATGGCAGCTATGGCATTAAAAGGAGGTGTCAGAACTATCCAGCTCAGGGAAAAGGAGATGACGGAAAATGAACTTCTGAGAGTTGCTTTGAAATTGAGGGAAGAAACGAGGAGATGGAACGCCAGACTTATTATTAACGACAATGTACATATAGCCAGGGACTCTGATGCCGATGGTGTTCATCTCGGTCAAGAAGACCTTCCGATAGAGGCTGCGAGAAAAATTCTCGGTTCTGCTAAAATAATAGGCGTCTCTACCCATAACATTAATGAGGCGGTCGAGGCACAATCCTATGGAGCAGACTACATAGGGTTAGGTCCCATATTCCAGACAGAGACAAAAAATACACAACCTCCTTTAGGCACAGAACTAATCAGGGAGGTAAAGAGAAAGGTCGGTATACCTGTAGTCGCGATAGGAGGGATAAACCTCTATAACCTGTTCAAGGTCATAGAGGCTGGGGCAGACGCAGTCGCTGTCCTTTCTGCTATTGCAGGAAGTAAAAACATAACAGAAGAAGTCAAAAAATTTATCGAAAAATTCGATAACATAACAATTAAGAGTTGCAGTTTGTCCGCCATTAAGGAGGAAGGGTAAATGAAAAAGTTTCTTTATTTAATTCTTTTTTCACTTTTAACTTTTAACTTTTCACTTTTCACTGTTACCGGTTGTGCAAAAAAGGATGATGTTATCAAGTTAGGAGTTGCCGGTCCTATGACAGGAGATCAGGCAAAAATGGGGACGGACTTCAGAAATGGTGTAGATCTTGCTGTTGCAGAATGGAACGAAAAGGGTGGTGTACTCGGTAAGAAGATCGCGATGGTTGTGAGTGATGACCAGCATGATCCAAAACAGGCTGTATCTGTTGCAAATAAAATGGTAAATGAGGGAACCGTCGGAGTAATAGGTCATTTCAACAGCAGCTGCTCCATCCCCGCATCTGAGGTCTATAACAGGGCAGGTATCCCGATGATAACCCCTGCATCAACAAATCCTCAGCTCACCGAACGGGGTTTCGATAATATTTTCAGGGTATGCGGAAGGGATGACCAGCAGGGTGCAGTGGCAGCTGACTTCGTTACAAACAGACTGAGACTAAAGAAAATAGCCATACTTCACGATAAAACAACCTATGGTCAGGGACTTGCTAATGAATTCAAAAAAGCACTCGGGAATAAGGTTGAGGTCGTCCATTATGGAGGTATCATTCAGGGTGATAAAGATTTCAAGGCGGTGCTCACAGTAGTAAAGGAGAAAAAACCTGAACTCATATTTTTTGGTGGAATATATCCTGAAGCAGCCCTGCTTGTAAAACAAGCAAAGGAACTTGGCATTAAAACACCATTTATGAGCGGCGACGGCGTTATTGATCCAAAGTTCATAGAGATTGCAGGTCCCTCAGCTGAAGGCACCTACCTCACCTTCAGCCCTGATCCTGTAAAGATCCCTACGGCTAAGGTATTTCTTGATAGTTACCATAAGAAATACGGCGACCATGGCCCCTACTCCATCTATGCCTACGATGCAGCAAATATAATGCTCACCGCTATCAAAGACGTAAAATCTACTGAAGGAAAGAAGATAACAGAAAAGCTCCATACCCTCGAATTTAACGGTGCACTCGGTACTATTAAATTTGATAAGAAAGGAGATGTAACTGTAGCCCCTTATGTTATCTGGATCACAAAAGGCGGAAAGTTTGAAGAATATAGATAAGGATCATGTTTTTCCAGCAGATAATAAATGGACTCACCCTCGGAGCGGTCTATGCCCTTATAGCACTCGGATATACAATGGTCTATGGTATCCTCCAGCTCATAAACTTCGCCCATGGAGAAGTATATATGCTGGGTGCATACCTCGGGATCATTATCCTCGGCTTTCTCACATCTATAGGGTTTACAGCCATATCCCTTCCCCTCGCTATCATTATCACCTTAGTCCTTTCCATGATCTTCTGTTCAGCCTATGGTATGACTATAGAGAAAATAGCCTACAAACCACTCAGAAATGCACCGCGTCTCTCTCCCCTGATAAGCGCCATCGGTGTTTCGATATTCCTGCAGAATTTTGTGATGCTAAGTCAGGGCGCTACCGACAGGGTCTTCCCTCCCATCCTGAAGGCAGAAGGTCTCACCTTCCTTAATGCAAGAATAACATACCTCCAGATATTTATCTTAATAGCCTCCGTGCTCATGATGGTAGGACTTCATCTCTTTATTATGAAGACAAAACTCGGTAAGGCTATGCGGGCTACGGCGCAGGACAGAAAGATGGCCTCTCTCTTGGGTATCGATATCGATCAGGTTATCTCGATAACCTTTATAATTGGTTCTGGTCTTGCTGCAGCAGCAGGTGTTATGGTAGCTATGTATTATGGACTTGTGAATTATTTCATAGGGTATGTCGCAGGAATAAAGGCATTCACGGCAGCTGTTCTCGGAGGAATAGGGAGTATACCAGGGGCTATGCTCGGTGGCATTATACTCGGTCTGATGGAGGCATTAGGTGCGAGTTATATATCGAGTGAATATAAGGATGCCTTTGCCTTCGGCCTGCTTATAATAATCCTTATACTGAAACCAGAAGGTCTCCTGGGGAGGCAGGTCGGAGATAGATCATAGTGATAAAGAAATTTATCAGAATACTCCTTTTATCCTTGTGGTTCGGGGCTATTACCTTCCCCTTTACAGGTATCAGAAACGCCATACTACTTTCTATCTCCATCATGGCCTCACTTATATTATGGAACACACTGAGTAAGGGAATTATAAAAAGGGAAGGAATCGAAATTGTCTCTAAAAGGATTCAGACATTTAGCTCAAAGATACCCCGGCGAATTCTGGCATTATTTTTTATCTTCCTCTTCCTCATTTTACCATTGTTTATGAACAACTACTTTATCGATATTACAAACCTGACAGGCATATACATAATCCTTGCACTGGGACTTAATGTGGTGGTCGGACTTGCCGGTTTACTCAATCTCGGCTTTGTCGCTTTCTATGCAATAGGGGCATATTCTTATGCTATATTATCCACCCAGGCAAATTTTTCTTTCTGGGCATCTCTTCCAATAGTAATCCTCCTTGTTGGTATCTCAGGAATCCTACTCGGGTTTCCTGCTCTAAGACTGAAGGGTGACTATCTTGCCATAGTAACACTCGGTTTCGGTGAAATGACCCGTCTTGTTCTCAACAACTGGGATAGTGTAACTAAAGGCCCAAACGGTATCCTTAATATAGCCCCTCCTGAAGTCGGTTCTATCGTTTTTAGAGAGCCTATACACTATTACTACCTTATCCTTATTTTTGTGATCCTGACAACCTTCGCTATCAAACGGATAAATAATTCAAAGATTGGAAGGGCATGGGTTGCGATAAGAGAGGATGAAGTGGCAGCAGAGGCAATGGGAATAGATACAGTAAGGATGAAACTCCTCTCATTCTCTTTCGGTGCAATCTGGGCTGGACTTGGAGGTGTCCTCTTTGCAGCAAAGATGCGGTTCGTATCACCTGAGAGTTTCACATTTTTCGAATCCGTTATAATCCTCTGTATGGTCATCCTTGGAGGTTTGGGTAGCATCGCAGGTGTTATTCTTGGTACTATGATACTTGTACTTCTTCCTGAGGCACTCAGGGGTTTTGAACATTACAGAATGCTTGCCCTGGGAGCCGGATTGATTTTAATGATGGTCTTCAAACCTGAAGGTATTCTCGGAGGACCGAGGAAAAGGGCAGAATTAAGACCTGATGACGAGCGGATTTATATGCAGGAAATAGAGACAATAAAGAAATAAATTGTGGATTTTAGATTGCGGATTGTTGATTTAAAAATTAAAATCCGAAATCGCCAATCAGAAATAGGTATATAGATGTCATTCTTAGAGATTAAAGGCTTATCAAAAGTATTCGGTGGTCTGAGGGCACTCGAAGATGTTAATCTGAGAGTTAAAGAAGGGTTTATTTTGAGCATTATAGGCCCTAACGGTGCAGGCAAGACAACCCTCTTTAACTGTATAACAGGAATACACTATCCCGAAAAGGGGAAAATACTCTTCAGGGGCGAAGACCTTACAGGACTCAGACCTAACCAGATAGCTAAAAAGGGAATAGCAAGGACATTCCAGAATATCAGATTATTTGCCGAGATGACAGCCGTCGAGAATGTAATGATTGGAGGTCACAGCCATTCAAAGACAGGAATCCTTGATGCCTTACTAAGAAGTAGTTCCTTTTCTGAAGATGAAAGATCACTGTTTAGCAATAGCATCGAAATCTTAAAATCCATAGGAATCTCCCACCATGCCTTCACCTGGGCAAAGAACCTTCCCTATGGGGATCAGAGGAGGTTGGAACTTGCGAGGGCGCTCGCCCTCGAGCCAAAATTAATCCTCCTCGATGAGCCAACTGCAGGAATGAACCCTTACGAGACAAAGGATATGATGGATCTGATTTTGAAGATAAAGGAAAAGGGGATTACGATAGTCCTTATCGAGCATGATATGAAGGTTGTGATGGGGATATCTGACTGGATTATCGTGCTTGACCACGGAGTAAAGATAGCCGAAGGCTTACCCTCGGAGATTCAGAAAGACACAAAGGTAATTGAGGCGTATCTCGGGAAGGAAATACACTATTAAAGGCAGGATTCAAGGAGTCGAGGGGGGAAGCGAAATACACAAGAACTATTCTGTCATTCCCACGAAAGTGGGAATCCAGAGAAAAAGATATAGATTTCTGCCCCGTAGTTTGATACGGGGCAGAAATGACGCTTGAATCCTTAAACCCTTTTATTACTTATGCTTAAATTAGAAAACATCTACTCATCCTATGGACCTATCGAAGCCCTTAAGGGAATAAATATAGAGATCAAGGAAAAGGAGATTGTCTGTCTCATAGGTGGAAACGGCGCAGGGAAAAGCACCACCCTTATGACAATATCAGGGATAAACAGACCGAAGAGGGGGCGGATACTCTTTGAAGGGAAAGAGATACATAACATACCTCCTCATAGGATCGTGGAAATAGGAATAAGCCAGGTACCTGAAGGCAGAAGGATACTTCCGAAACTTACAGTCAGAGAGAATCTTGAGATGGGTGCATTCACAAGGGGGAAAAAGGAGACAGAGAAGGTTCTCCCATGGATATACGAGATATTCCCTGTCCTGAAGGAACGGGAGAAACAAGCAGGGGGAACCCTCAGCGGCGGTGAGCAACAGATGCTTGCTATCGCAAGGGCACTCATGGCTAAACCTAAACTCCTACTTTTAGATGAGCCGTCTCTCGGACTTGCGCCAATCATTGCAGGAAAGATCTTTAAGATAATAAGAGAGATAAATGATAAGGGTGTGACTGTTCTCCTTGTAGAGCAGAACGCAAAGGCTGCACTTAAGCTCTCTCACAGAGGATATGTTATGGAGACAGGAAGGATAGTAATGGAAGACAGTGCAGAATCCCTTCTCAATGATCCAGGGGTGAGGAAGGCTTACTTAGGGGAATAGCTAATCATCTCTAAAAGACTGCCTCTCTAATCGTTTTACCACGAAGCACCTTTGTAATCACAATTATAGGAACAACCCAGACTACTATAACTATTATACCCATTAACATTCCGATGATATTAATTATCTTTGTCTGACGGAGAGTACCTTCTGCAACCGGAAGGTCTGGTGTAATACTCGCCCATGATGCAACCCAGAATATCCCGAAACCTACTGAAAATATCAGACCTATCCAGCAAATTACTTCCAGCGCAGTCCTTGCCCACGCTCTGAGCCTCAGAAATTGAATGCCTGCTATAAGCATAAAAATTGCCAGGACTATCTGTAAAAATGACAGGAGATCGAGGTTTTGAAAAATAACTGCCATAATTTTGATCGGTTCAGGTGCATTCTCAGGCACAGGAGGTACACCGCCTGCCTGCTCTATAACATTATAGACTATCAACCCTACAATACCACCAAAGATCATGAGGATAGAAAAGATAATAAATATCCAGCCGATTACTGAAACTGATGCAGGTCTCTTCTGGTCTGATGTCTCTATCTTCTACACCTCCTAATTCTCAGATTAAATCACACTCTTCATACATCGTCAAGGTAATAATATTTATTCATCTTCATGATAGAAGCATCTCTCTCAGTTCCATAGCATTTACAATCGCCTTATTTCCGTGGCAGTTATTGAACATCGCATAGATTATCTTTGCAAGACCTTCGAGCCTCTTCATCTTCCCTGCCCATTCCTTCAGTTCCTCTTTATTGTAAAGATAATTATATCTCTCAACAGTCGGTATCCCCTTCTTAAACCAGTTCTCCTTATTCCTTCCGTGGAATCTTATATAGGCGGTATTTGATGTTGCCTCTGCCATGGGTGGAGGGGATGTAGGGAATTGAGGTTCATCAACCGATATATAAGTAAGATTATTCTCTCTAAGGAATTTCATTGTTTGATCCTTTGTCCTTCCAACAAGCCAGCTTATATGTCTGAACTCTATTGCCAACTTCTCATCGGGAAGATATTCCCTGCATTTAAGGATATAATCGTAGTTCTTCTTCATCGGAAGAAACCATGGCGGGAACTGAAACACAAGGACTCCGAGTTTTCCGGCGTCCTTGATAGGCCTGAGCGCACTCTCGAACATCCTGAAGCATAGACTCAATGCCTCTTCATCGTTGATCCTTACCCATCTATCCTTGAAAGACTCTTTTGACATAACATCCCTTACAGGAAGAGGCATCCCCCTTGTATCAACAGGATGACCTGTGAGTGCTGAGTATGCCTTTATGTGGAAGGTAAAATTTTCAGGTGTCCTCTCTGCCCAGAGACCGGTAACCTTTTCTGAAGGGATGGCATAATATGTGGAGTCCACCTCCACGGTATCAAAATGCCCGGAATAGTGTTTCAGCCTCTCCTCAGGGGAATTTACACCTTCAGGGTAGAATCCACTTTTGAGGAGTGTCGGGTCTGTCCATGAACATATGCCAAGTCTGATGGTCATCTCTCACAGATTATACCCCCTTGACAAATATTTCAAAATAGTATACATTTGTTAATCATATGGAAGAATTAACTGAAAGGCAAAAGGAGATTCTTAATTTCCTCAAGTCCTATGTCAAAGACAATGGCTACCCGCCAACAATGAGGGAGATAGGGGAGCGATTTGGCTTTACATGGCTCGGGGCAAGGGGGCATTTGAAGGCACTTGAGAAAAAGAGTTTTATAAAGATCAATCCCTTCAAGGCAAGGGGGTTGGTCGTAGACTCGACTCATAGAGAGGTCGCAGGATTTAGAAATACAGAAGGCTTTGAGATTCCTGTTGCAGGTAAAGTCAGTGCAGGGAAACCCATCCTTGCGATTGAAGATATAGAGGAACATATACTCATAGATAAATCCCTTTTCAAAGTCCATGATGCCTTTGCATTAAGGATAAAAGGCGACAGCATGACAGAGGCAGGGATATTTGATAGTGATTATGTAGTTGTGAAACCCCAGAAAGTAGTATCAACCGGGGATATAGCGGTCGTACTTATCGGTGATGAGGTTACGGTAAAGAAGGTATCCCTCAGTAAAACCACAATCACCCTTATCCCCGCCAATAAAGACCTTAAACCTGTAAGATATAAGCCAGATGAGATAAGTATCATAGGTAAGGTGATCGGTGTTATAAGGAGGCTCTGATGTATATAGGTGAGACAATAAGCGTCCTTGCCTCCTTCGGACTTCCATATAAGATAAGACCTGTCAGGTTCAGATGGTCGGGAAGGCTCCTTCCGGTCGCGGATATTACCTATTCATGGAAGACAAAAGAGGGAGAAAGCAGTATCTACCACTTCTCTGTATCAGACGGAAAAACCCTCTATGAACTCAGTTTCAATACCAGATCACTTGTATGGAAAATAGAAAATCTTGAGACATCAGACTGTCCTAAAATTGGGTAGGGGAGGCTTTAGCCTCCTATATATCCTTGACGGAGGAGGAAGGGTTTGATACCATTTTATAACATTCGGCATCTTTTCCTTTCTGTCATTGCGAGGAGCAGAGCGACGAAGCAATCTCTCAATAGTGAAGATAAAGAGTCCTCTGGACAGTCTAAACCTAAACAAAGGAGGTGGCAAGTGACAAATATCGTCAGGGAGAAGGGAATTATTGGATGTTCAGTAACAGTTAGTATAGACGCAGTACTTCGTCTATGCTTCCAATTTGGGAGTATAAACGAACCTGTTCGCCTGTGAACAAGTTAGGCAGAATGTTGCCCTTATGATTTAAAATAAGGAGATAGTTATGGGAATATTTTCAAAATTATTCACGTCATCATCTGACATCGAAAAACAATTGGAAAAACAATATTTACCCATGTTTCAAACGATGATGGGTATGCCATCTTCCCAGGCAAAAAGCAATTTCTATGATATTCTTAAACAAGCAGAGGAAGAATCTCTTAAGGAAGGTACATCAAACTTGCCTCAGAATTTCGGTGATATTCTTCTTGAAAAAGAATCTGCAAATGATACGATTAAATCTATGTTAACAAAATTAAGAAGAGAGGGTGTGAGAGACGAAGATATAAGGTGGTGGTGGAATATGCACGACCTCGAAAGAAGAATGATGCTTAAAGTTGATGAAGCGTGGAGAATGGCACTTTATTTATATGAGAAGGATAAGGGAATAGATGAAAATAAGGCTGCTGAAGGGGTTAGGAAATTTTACCCAATTTATGGAGATCCTACAGACATATCACATACAACTAGCGATGATAGATCATTGCTCCCTGAATTAAAGGACAGAATAAATATTTATATTGAAAAAAGAAAGGTAGCCGATCCAGAAGAATATAAAAGAGAAATTGAAAACTCATCAACCTTTAATGCTTTAATAAGGAAAGAAATTAGAAAAGGAAATATATAGGGTAACGCAGCACCTAACAACAGGCTAAAAGATTAACATCCAAATGCTATCACACTTCTTTTAGCTTTAAACGTTAGGGGAAATACCAGCCCATGTTTTTATGGTATGATAGGGTTATTAAAGGAGGTGTCAGATGGATATTGACTGGAGTAAGTTTATACATTCAGACCCAGAAATTTTGTTAGGCAAACCAGTGATAAAAGGGACAAGATTATCGGTGGAATTCATTTTGGGACTTTTCGCTGAGGGTTGGACTGAGCAACAAGTGCTCAAAAATTATCCAACATTAACAACAGAAAGCCTAAAGGCTGTTTTTGCCTTTGCAGCAGACTGCATGCGCGAGGAGTCATTATATCCAATCCCAGCAGAGAGGTCTTGATGGATTTTCTGGCAAACGAAAATTTTCCTCTCGTCAGTATTAAACTTCTCAGGGATGCTGGCCATACTGTTGCAAGTGTAATTGAAGATATACCTGGAGCTAAAGACCAAGATGTTTTAAAACGTGCTCATGAAGAAAAGCGCATAGTTCTGACCTTCGATCGTGACTATGGTGAATTAATCTACAAACATAAATTGCTTGCTCCAGACGGTGTTGTGTATTTCCGATTTGATCCATCCACACCAGAAGAACCTGCTAAAATTTTGTTAGGTATCATAAAGAGAACTAAGACATCATTATCAGGCAAATTTACAGTTGTTGAGAGAGGTAGAGTAAGGCAAAGACCAATTTTTAAAATAAGGTAACGGGCTGGAACTTCCGATAATACAGCACAAACGACTAAAGTTCAAATTGCTCTGCAACTTCGTTTATGCCACAAACGTTATCTTCAATAATACCCAAATCTTTATGTCCAGGATAATACTCTGCGTAGATATGGATGCCTTTTTTGCCTCTGTGGAGCAGAGGACAAGGCCCTTTCTTAAAGGAAAGCCAATAGCTGTCATAGTCTCTGCAAAAAGGACTGTAATAACTACAGCATCTTATGAGGCAAGAAAATACGGCGTAAAGACAGGCATGAATATCCATGAGGCAAAAAAGGTATGCCCGCAGTTAATACTCGTTATCGGGGACAATGAAAAATATGCCTATACATGCAGGGGACTTGAAAGGATATACCTCGGTTTTACACCTGATGTAGAGGTATATTCCATTGATGAGGCATTCTTAGATATTACATCATCGCACCACCTCTTCGGAAATCCTGAGGCGGTCGGAATAGAAATAAAAAGGGAAATAAAGGAGAAGTTCGGGATCTTCTGTACTGTAGGCATTGGTCCGAATAAACTGATCGCAAAACTTGCAGTGGATCTCAATAAACCCGACGGACTTAGATGGATCAAGCCTGACGATGTAACGGGCATACTCGAAGACCTCCCTGTAAAGGAACTGTGGGGGATAGGGCAGAAGATATCTGCTATACTCCGTACGATGGGCATAAAGACATGCGGTGAGCTGGGTAGGACTCCTTTAAGTATTCTTAGAAACAGATTCGGTATCATTGGTATAAGGCTCAAGGCAATGGGTTTAGGACTTGACGACTCCCATGTTACCAGAGAGGAGGAAGAGCCTAAATCCATAGGCCACAGCATGACGCTTCCGAGGGATATAGGGGATAGAAGAGAAATACATGCCTATCTCCTCAGACTCTCAGAAATGGTTGGAAGGAGGGCAAGGAGACATGGACTTATGGGAAAGGTTATATCACTCGTCATAAGATACCCTGACTTCGAGACATTCTCAAAACAGAAGACGTTCAGGGAATATACAGATGATACACATGTTATCTATCAGAGTGTAATAGATATCCTTAACAGCCTGAGATTAAGGGACAAGATAAGACTCCTCGGCGTATCTCTATCTACTCTGACCAGAGACCCTCTACAGCTTTCATTATTTAAAGAGTCGAGGAGAAGGAAATCACTCCTTCAGACAATGGACAGAATAAATGACAGGTACGGTGATTTTACACTTATCTGGGGTTCGTATAAAATACAGGAAGTCGATTCAGGCGTAATCTCACCTGCCTGGAGACCTTCAGGGGTGAGATGTGTGAATGTTAAGTGATTAATAATTAACTGAATTGAATGATGTAGCTGCAATCTTCAGGTTGCGTTATTTTTGTTTTTTAAATTCATTTTTTTAACGCAGGCTAAAGCCTGTGGCTACAAAGATTACGAAAACCTGTTCATCAGGTCATTCCTGCGAAAGCAGGAATCCAGAAAATAAAAGCACTGGATTCCCACTTGCGTGGGAATGACAGAAATAATATAAAACCACAAATGTCAAATATCAAAGATCTCAAAAAAGACTACAGCCTCAAAAAGAAAGAAATAAAAAACCGCCTCAGGGAATTCCAGAAGACATGGGAAAAAGGAGACGAGGCGATATTCAGAGAACTTTGCTTCTGTATCCTTACCGCAAATGCAAGCGCACAGATGGGAATAAACTGTATAGATAACATAGGAGACCTCCTCCTCAAAGGAAGCATCAGGGACCTGAAAAAGATCCGCTGCGGGGGTCATCGTTTTCCGAATAAGAGATCAGAATTTATAATCCATACCCGTGAGTTTATAAAGAAGGCGTTGGGCTTCAGACTCAAAGACAAGATAATATTCCTTAAAGATTTCCACGAAAGAAGAGACTTCTTCGCAAAAAACCCCGGTATAAAAGGGCTCGGCTACAAGGAGGCAAGCCACTTCCTGAGGAACATAGGTTTTAAGGGATATGCCATCCTTGATAAGCATATCCTCAGATCCCTCCATGAATTCGGCGTAATTAAAGGTATCGAAAAACCCAATACAAAGAAGAAATATATAGAGATAGAAGACAAAATGAAAGCCTTCTCAGAGAAGATCGGAATAGATATGGATGAACTCGATTTATTGTTATGGAGCAGAAAGACAGGGAAGATACTTAAGTAAACCCTTTGTAATAAAATAGGAATTATTTAAATTTTAAACGTTTTGAATACCCCTGTTTGTCATTCTCGCGAAAGCGGGAATCCAGACAGTGTTACTTAGGAAATAGTGATAAGGAACTGGATTCCTGATTCCACAGGAATGACTACTTCAACTATATTCAGCCAAATATTTCACATGTGCTTAAATTAAGTACTATCAATAAAATACTGAACCTTGACAGTCCATGAATACCCTGATATATTCCTTTCATGGAATAAAAGTGATTATTGGGAAGTAATAACAAATAATGATCAATGGAATTGTTTCATTGTAAGCACAAAAAGCCTTAGAAAGATCAGGAATCCGCTGGACAGTATAAGCCTCGAGAAAGGTGGTGGTAAGTGACAAAGAAAGTCAGGCAACAGGGTATTTTAGCTTACCAGCCAGAATCAGGATAAACGAAACAGGTTCGTCTATACCCCCAATTTTGAGGGGATAAACGAACTTATTTCGCTTGTAAACAAGTTAGCTGCCATTTGCGTTCAGAGATACACTGGCCATAATAAGGATTATTAATGCAGAAAAAAATCCTCATTCTTTGTACAGGGAACTCAGCCCGAAGCCAGATGGCAGAGGGATTTCTCAGATCCTTTGACCCCAAGTTGCAGGTCTTCTCGGCAGGTACGAATCCGTCGGACAAGGTAAATCCGTTTGCCATGCAGGTAATGAAGGAAATCGGCATTGACATCTCAAGGCAATATCCCAAGAGTGTCAAACAATTCATCGAGCAACCTTTTGACTATTTGATCACAGTGTGCGATAATGCAAAAGATATTTGTCCTGTTTTTGTTGGTCAAGTTAAACAGAGGCTTCATCTCAGTTTTGAAGACCCATCCGAAGTACGAGGAACAGATACTGAAGTTTCTCAGGTTTTCAGGCGTATCCGAGATGAAATCAGGAGGGCCTTTCACAATTTCTACTCCCAAACATTGATGCATGAATAACACAATGCGAACTACAACTAAGCAACTCTCATTCATTGATAGATACCTAACACTTTGGATTTTTCTCACAATGTCCGCTGGTGTCTTGCTTGGCTACCTCTTGCCTTCGATAGCTACTTTCTGGGATACTTTCAAATCGGGAACAACAAATATCCCCATTGCAATCGGTTTGATTCTTATGATGTATCCGCCGTTGGCAAAGGTTCGCTATGAAGAATTACCTACAGTTTTCAAAAACGTGCGATTGCTCGTTCTATCCCTCGTTCAAAACTGGATCGTTGGTCCCGTCGTTATGTTTGCACTGGCAATAGTCCTCTTACCTGACAAGCCGCAAATGATGGTCGGCGTGATTTTGGTGGGACTTGCAAGGTGCATTGCAATGGTCTTGGTCTGGAACGATCTTGCCAAAGGCGACGCTGAACTTGCGGCGGGTCTCGTTGCATTCAATGCTTTATTCCAAGTTCTCCTTTACTCCGTCTATGCTTACTTTTTCATCACGATCCTACCACCCCTTTTCGGCTTGAACGGCGCAATCGTGGAAGTCTCAATTGGTGAAATTGCATCGACTGTCTTGGTTTACTTGGGAATTCCTTTCGCCGCCGGAATTTCAACTCGACTCATTCTCGTCACAATCAAGAGCAAGAATTGGTATCATAAGAACTTCATTCCAAGGCTTTCTCTCTTCACTCCCTTAGCGCTTCTTTTCACAATCTTCGTAATGTTCTCATTGAAGGGAGAATTCATTGTTCAACTACCTCTCGATGTAATTCGGGCGGCAATTCCGTACATGTTCTATTTTGCAGTAATGTTTTTCACAACGTTCTACATTGCACAGCGAATGGGAACAACATATCCCAAGACCACAACTGTAGCTTTCACTGCTGGCAGCAATGACTTCGAGCTTGCAATCGCAGTTGCAATAGCAGTCTTCGGAATCAATTCAGGTGTTGCCTTTGCTACAGTAATCGGCCCACTTGTCGAAGTTCCTGTTCTCATCATCCTCGTGAATGTTTCGTTGTGGTTCCAGAAAAAACACTTCTCTGAGACTGAGCAAGCGACTGCTACTGTCGAAGTTGAAACTGAATGAGAGCAAGCGGCAGCTATCACGCCAAACAACGACAATCTCTTTATGATAGAGATTGATTATAGTGGTAGCTCACAATAATACTAACCTTTTCTTCAGTCTGTTATACAGAAGAAGAAATAAAGATTCCGATGTCAGTTAAATATCTCAAAAAGCTGATAGAGCATTAGCTAAGATCTATCGAGGATATAAGAAATCAAAAAACACTTGCAAAATAAATTTCTTTATGATACAAGTAAAGCTAAACTAACTTATAGGGAGGTAGATATGAAAAGGCGTATCACAAGGAGAGATTTTCTTAGGAATGCTGGGATAGGAACAGTGGGCTTTGCACTCGGGCCAGCCTTACTTAAAGATGTCTTTGCGCAGAAACCTGAAAGAAGAACCCTGA